>CAYSKC010000021.1:6510-9377 GCA_964431615.1 uncultured Candidatus Saccharibacteria bacterium | reverse complement strand
TCTATCATGTACTGATCGTTTCTATACTTGAATATCAACACCTCTATCAGTTCAGTCTTATCCTCTATTCCTAATTCATTCAGTTTTGATTTGATCCATTTTTTCATCTCGTACTCCTTCAACGAACCATATTCAAATACATCATACTTTTCTTCTAATTTTTTAAATATCTTCAATCTTTTATCAATCTTTTTATCTTCCCAGAGAATAAATATCATATCTTGTGTTGTCTCGAATTCTTTCAAGTACTTTTCTTGTACTTCTTGAGCCAAAGAAAAAAATCTTTTTATGACAAAATCATTTAGCTCACCAAACATAGAATATGAGCTAAATTGAAGTTGATTATTCTCCAACTCCTCTGCCTCAATTGACTTGAAAGATACCTTCGACTTCTCAATCCTTTTTTTCATCAGATCTTTAGTTTTCCTCCAGCTTTCATATATATTGTCTCCGTGTATTAGGTATATCATTTTGATGATTCTTCTCCAAATATATCTTCCAGTCCCATATTGGCAAGTTTTTCTTTGATCTCATTCATATCATAGTTTTCAAACGACTGTATCCATTTATCTACAATACCTTCAGGATCCAAATCTTTTAAAAAACTATTTGTGTCCACAATCTGGATTACCACCTCATCTTTTCCTAAATGAACATTTTGAGGATTCATTATGGTTGCCATTTCTTCTCCGAAAATTTGCTTGGTTATTGGCGAAATCATCTCATTTTGACTTGAGTCAGAAATTTTTCCAAATATTTTCTCAGCAATCGAATTCACCAATTTTTCTGGAAGTGCAATCCTTCCAAAACCTACTCGTGCCAATTTAAATGATTCATTTTCTTCTGTAATTGTAAACCCAAGCCACAATGGATTGCCATCATCTGCCAAATTGACAAACAAAATGATTTTATCCTCTTCAGACTCAATTCTATCAAATTCAATTTGTGGACTTTTGTTCATCAAAAATAACAATTCACTCTCTGTAAGTCGGATTTCACCAAAAAAATTTTTATCTACGAAACCCACCCCATCTTCTATTTCTTCGTACTCTGGAATATTATTGCCAAAGTCTCCATTGAGATAATACTTCAAAGGTTCCAATATTGTCTTTGGACTGAAATACAAAATTAGAAGAAAAATAAGAAAAAAAACAATACAACCGAGGCATCCTTTCTGTTTGAGGCTTAGTGAATTTTTTTTGTTCTTTTTTGACAAATCATAAGAGTCTTTCACCTCCTCATCACCCATTTCGTCCAAAAAATGACTCTGAGTCTTGTGCTCAGAAAAAGGTGTATATTCTCCGCTCTCTTTTTGAATATCTTTACTTGTCCCTTCTGAGTCAAAAATTTTGCCCACTTGGTTTTGCATGAATTTTTGTAATTATATTTTTCAGTACTAAGTATATCATTGATACTTTTTATGAAGCCATTTCAACTTGATTATCCATTTGAGTAATAACCAATTTGAGCTTTTTAGGAGAAATTTTTCTTAGAAGCGTTGTGAATAATTTGAATTCTTTGATTCTGAGGAAATAACTTGCAACAATATAGCTCAACATACCAACTATTGTTGTGATACTCACAAGAAACATTAGTGGAATTGTTCGCGTTTGATGAAGACTATCACCCCAGAGTTTGAATATCGGAAACATAATTGTAGCCATAATCAAACCTGCAAGTATCTTCTTCCACAATTTTACAAAAAAATCTTTCCAGTTAATTTTTGTCACATATTTGTTCAACAAAAACATAAGCAAAATAAATTCCAGAAGTTCTGTCAAGCTGGAACTCAACGCTAGACCACCAACTGCTGCTCTACCTGTAGCTGATGAGAAAAAAAAGAATGGGTTCCAAGTTAGTTCACGAAAATCTAAAACCCCAAAATTACTGAAATAATTGGTAAAAATGATACTGGTAATAATCCCAAATATGACATTGAATATCACCCCAACCAAAGGTCTAATGGTATCTCCAGCTGCATAAAAAACTCTATAAATCAAAGTCCTCAGACTTTCAAATGAAATCCCCATTGCAAAAAACATCACAACCCATGCAGTTAAGCTTGTATCCTCCCATGTAAATTCTCCCCCAAAAATCCCATACAAAAGACGTACAAGTGACATTCTCAAAATAATAATTGTTACAGTTACGGGAACAGCTAAAAATAATATTTGATTCAAAAGATCTGTAAATAAACATGCAAACTCTTTCTTTTTCCCTTGTTGGTAAGTCTCTGCTAGGGTAGGAAAAGAAGCATTTGAAAATGTAATCCCAAAAAGGGAAATAGGAATAGAAACCAATTGCACTGCAAAATTGTAAGCTGTCACAGATCCTTGAATAAATCTAGCCGCAATAAATCTATTGACACCTATTGCTACTTGTTCTCCTCCAAGTCCAATTAGTCTAGGAATACCAACTTTCATGGATGCCTTGAAATATTTTCCATCAGTTCGAATAAATGGCTTATGAACAATACCAAGTTTTCTTGCTATTGGTATTTGAATAACCAAATGTAGAACTGACCCAAGAATTGTTCCCCACACAAGTCCCTCAACTCCCATTGTTGGAATCAAAAAGAACGCACCAAGCATTCTTCCAATATTGTAAAAAAATGGTGCAATTTGAGGAATAATATATCTATGATGAACATTTAAAGCACTTGAATAATAGGCGCTTATTCCCAAAAGAATTTGAGGAATCATTAGAAGTCTCATCATATCCGCAGCTCTTATTAGTTCACTTTGTGAAAACTCAAAACCGGAATGAATATAGGTATTTAAAAGGTACGGAAAAATCTTGTCTGCGTAGAAAACAAAAACCAACGATACTACCGAAAATACCAAAATTGAGAGGTTTAAGAGGGAATT
>CAYSKC010000021.1:0-6500 GCA_964431615.1 uncultured Candidatus Saccharibacteria bacterium | reverse complement strand
ATTGCTTCTGGCTTTTACAAATATTGGTACAAAAACAGCGCTAACAAGACCAACTAAAAAGAAATTTCCTAAAATTTCTGGAATTGTATTTGCAAGATAAAACAAATCAGATTCTCTTGAAGCTCCTATTCTATTTGCAATCACTGCACTTGCAAGAAATCCACTGACTTTTGTAAAACCAATTACTACCATAAGGGAAAAACTCGTTCTCAAAATATCTCTTTGTTCTCGAGTTATTAGATTTCTTGTTTTTTCGAGTAATCCCCTTACGGTTGGCATTGATTTATTTATCTGCCTGTTTGATTGACATTTGAACCTTTCCTTCTGGTGTTTTTCCAATAACTTTTGCTTTAACAACATCTCCAACCTTGACGTGTTTATTCACATCTTTTACGAAACCATCAGCAAGTTCTGATACGTGTACAAGCCCATAGATATTCGGTGATACATCAACAAATGCACCATATGTCTCTATTCTATCAACCCTTCCTTCATATACTCTTCCGATTTCAGCTTCTTCGACAATTTTTTTAATTTGCTCCAAAACATCTGTTGATAATTTTTCATCAACTGCAGTAATTGTAACTGTACCATCGTCTTGTATATCAACATCAACCTTATTCTGAACACTTTCAAGAATACCCCGAATTACCTTTCCTCCGGGGCCAATCAACTCTCCAATTTTTTCTGGATTTATTTTGAGAGTCTCAACTCTAGGAGCATATTTGCTTAATTCCTTTCTTGATTCTGGCAAAACTTCTAGATATTTATCCAAAATAAAAAATCGAGCTTTTTGAGCTGGGTTAAGTGCATCCTGAAGGAGATTAACTCTAACTCCTTGAAGTTTTGTATCCATCTGTATAGCAGTAACTCCATTTCTTGTGCCTGTAACTTTGAAATCCATATCACCATAATAGTCTTCAACGTCTTGAACATCAGTCAATAATTGATACTCCTTCTGTTCGTCATCTTTTGTAATCAAACCAATTGAAATTCCAGCAACAGGTGCCTTGATTGGCACTCCCGCATCCATCAAAGAAAGACATGAAGCACACGTTGCAGCCATTGAAGTAGAACCATTTTGACTCATTATTTCTGTAACAACTCTGATAGTATAAGGAAAAACTTCCTTTGACGGAATGACAGACCTAACCGCTTTTTCTGCAAGAGCTCCGTGGCCTAATTCTCTATTCCCAGGATAGAAATTAAATCTACCTGCTTCTCCAACTGAATAGTTTGGAGCAGAATAATGATGAATATATCGCTTCTCACTCTCTCCTTCGAAATTTTCACTAATCTGCATCAATCTTAAGGATCCAAGTGTTGTAATAGCAAGTCCTTGTGACATGCCCCTTCTAAACATTGCCGAACCATGAACCCTAGGAAGTACTCCTGCTTCAATTTCAAGTTCTCTGATTTCATCAGTTTTTCTACCACTTAGACGAATTCCTTTGAGTAGATTTTCTCTAGTTATTGCTTTTTCATTCTTTTTGACAGCATTTATCAAATCTGATTCTGAAATTGTAGAATTCTCACTTTTAAGAGCATCAGCATAGTCTGATTTAACCTTGTTGTAGAGTTCATCTAACTTATCGTTGCGATTTTCATCGTCAAATAGAGCTTCATTAAGATCTTTTCCATATTTTTGTCCAATTTCTTCAACTAGCTCTTTCTTTTCTTCAGGGACACCAAATTGAAGTTTCTCTTTTCCAAGTTCTTTTCTCACATCATCCATTACATCGTTCCACAATTGAGCCTTTTCAAATGCTATTGCAAATGTGTTGGAAATTTTTTCTTCTGGAATTTCTTCTCCCTCAAGTTCGATTTGAGTTATTGCTTCTCTATTTGCAGAAATGATTGCATCCATCATTGAATCTTCTCTTTTTCCATTTGTCGGATCCACAATTAATTCTCCCGAATTTCTGTCTATTCCAACTCGGACAAAACCAACTGGACCATTGAAAGGTACAGAAGACATATGAATAGCAAGGGCTGCTGCATTTGCAGATAGTACATGGGGATCATTCTCCTCGTCATATGACATAACGTTTACAACTATACTTACTTCTTTTTTGAAATCCACAGGAAAAAGAGGTCTCATCCCTCTATCAATAACACGTGCTTTTACGACTGCATCATCAGATGGTCTCCCCTCTCTCTTTTTGAATCGTGATCCACTAATGATTCCTCCTGCATAAAATTTCTCGATATAATTGATACCTAGAGGAAAATAATCTAGTGTTGTATCTGCTTTGTCAACCGTGACAAAAGCCATAACAACTGTTTCTCCTTGCTGAAGTCTAACGGCGCTATCAGCACGAAAACCGAAGTCACCAACTGTGACTTTGACATCATTTCCAGATGTCTTATAAGTTTTTTCAAACTTTTTCATAATATTAAAACCATCTTCTAAATGGTCCTTCTCGCCTTCTTTGAAATTTGATCTTGTGTTAAATCTTGAAGTTTAGTGAAGCTTAAATCCTATCTTTAACTTCTGAAAAAACTCAGAAGCTCAAGGCAAGATTTTCAAAGCAAATTTCGCTCAAGACGAATAAAATTAAATATAGCTTCACTATAGTTGATTATACAGTAACTTGAAAATTATTCAAACACCAAACGCATTTTTTGTCATTGGGACACCAACAAAAAAAACATATAACGATGTAAATACAAATACAATCAACGAAACAAATATCATTTTCAAAAGATCCTTTTTAAGTTCAGACCATTTATTTTTTTGCATTCGAATTTACTTGGATGATTTGTAATCGTCTTTTATCCTTCTAAATACTGCACCAAAACTCCACAAAGCAATAAATATGGACAATACACCAATTATTAGTTCACCGACCAATGGAATCAAGCTCAAAAGGATCATTACAATTGAAATCAAAACATATCCAAAAAATATTTTGAGGAATGTATTTGATACTTTGGGCATGACTTTCCCAAGAAATAAAGATCCAAATTTATATACATACGATATTTCTGCAACATAACTAACTGCAACAAACATTATTATCATCATTATCAAAATCGGCCAACCAATTATCGAAAGAGCCAAAATAAATATTGCTAATGTGATTAGAAGCATACCAATAAATCCTGTTTTTATGTTACAAAAGACTTCTTTGTTCTCAAGAGAAAGATTGTCGACTACCCCATTCATTTTCTTTCCTAAGTATTTAAACAACAAAACTCCAAGTAAAGATTCTCCAATAATCATCCCAATAGTCAATAAAATGACATCAAAGGATGGCAAATAGAATCCTTTAGTTTTTTGTGCCATAGAAAGGTCTACCGGTATATCGATTGTTCTGTAGTTTTCAATATTCTCCATCTCTTTGCCATTTATATTGATCTTACCTTCAAAAACAGCTCCTTCTGAAATTTTTATCATCTGAGCGTTCAAATACAAATCATCCTTGATTTTGATTTTGTCAATAAAAATTTCTTTAGCAGAAACATAAAGATCATCATCAATATCCCCAGATATTAGTATCCTATCACCAACTATATAAGCATCTTCATCTATATCCCCTTTGACTTGTATATCAGATCCTACTACAAACAGATTAGCTTTTATATCACCAAATACATTTATGTTTTGTCCTATCAGAAATGCTGAATTTCTTACTTTTTCTTCAATTTGTAATTTCATACCTATAGCAAAAAGATTTTCTTTTGCTTGATCAATAGTAATTAATTCCATACCAGAAAAAAAAACATCAGAATCATAATTTATCCCCTTAATTTTTTCGTCATTTGGAGAATCTATTGCTCCACTAATTGGGGTTTGCCCATATGCTATCGAAGTGTATGCAAATATTGCAAAAACAGAAAGTAAAAAAATAAAAACAACCTTTTGTAACCTTGTAGTTTCCATACAACAAAAAAAAATTAAGATTTTATGTAACGTAAGTGCAGTAATTTGAAATGCAAAGTAATAATACAGGAAAGATAAAATATAGACAAGTAAACAAAAATTATGACAAGATGTTTATTCAAGATATTCAACAGATTTGAATCAAAAAAATAAGCTCACTTTTTCTTTTCATTCTAATTCCATTTGTGAAATGTTTTTGACCAATACAATATGTTTATTAAAAAAAAATTTGATGTTAGAATGAACAAGTTGTCAATTGTTAAACAATGAAATTTTTTTTGTACAGAGCTTTGTTTTTTTCCTACATCCTTTTTGGTCTGGCATATTTTTCGGTAGATGCTGCTGATCCAGTATCCTGTCTTGCACCAACAACCGTAAATGTAGGAAGTGATTCCTCATGCAATACGAGTGGTACCTCGACGGATTGTCTACAATATTGCTCAGGAACAACTCCCGGGTTTTCCTCTTCTGCAAGTGGGACTGGTCTTTTGGTTGCTTATCACACGTACAGTGGTGCAAACATCAGTGTTGCAGGCTCGACCATAAATCAGGTAGTTACATGTGCTAGCCAATTCTGTGATGGGATATTGGAAGATCCAAATTTTTCACTTAGTTCTGGTTCTTCTGTTAGTTTATACTCAACTGATGGTACCGGAAACGGGATTGGTTGGAGAGGTTCTTCGGGAAATATTTGTGGAGAAGCAATACCAGCAACAAACGGAGAAGGAACCTATGATCAATTCGATATTTCATCAGCCATTTCAAGAATTCCAACAGGCTATACGATAATTTCTACACAATGTTGGGGAGATCATTCAGTTGGGGATTCTGATTTTGATTTCAATGATATGTGGTATGTTGTAGCAATCAAAAATCCAGTCATTTCTCCTCCACCTGGAACCACAAAACCACCTCTTCCAAAAACCGATTTCGATACGGGATTTTTGGAGCTTTTGTTTGGAATAACAGTTTTGGGACTAGGGCTTGGAACCTATACCTATGTCAAATTCAATCAATCAAAAGCGGCTCACTAGAAACCATCTGATCTTTCATTTTCAATTGATAATCCAAATATTGGCTATATCTTTCTGAATTGATGTAGTCCCATACTATTGTACTTACATTCTTTATTGCCGTTACTGCTTTTTCATTATCAACATTATCTGTATAAACAACAATTAAATAATCTGTCTTTGGGGCATAAACTATTGCAACATCGTGTTTTGAGGTATCAAGCGTTCCCCCTTTGTTTGCAACTACTGTCCCCTCCGGAAGCCCCGCTCTGACCCTATCCCTTATCAAGGTCTGTTTGAGAAGAGAAATAAGATATTGGGTATTATATTCACTAAGTATTTCTCCTCTATAGTGTCTTTCGAATACTGATGCCATATCCTCATTTGTTGTCTCAAAATTCTCAAGCGAAGTGTTTGAAAGACCAAGATCACTTTCCAATCTTTTCTCAATTTTGTCCCTTCCAAGAAGAGCAAAAAGCATTGACTGAGCAGTATTGTCAGACAACACAATCATTCTATACAGTAAATTTTCGACTGTATAGGCTGTACCTATATTTTTTTCCAAAAAATAACTTCCTGGGCCTGGTGAAATAAGCCCCTTGGTAAGGATAATAGAAGATCCCCAGTATAGATCACCCCTTTCTATACTCAAAAGGGTGAGCGTTGCAGTATAAACCTTGAAAGTGCTCGCTGGAGGGTATTGTTTAAAATTCCCGACCTTCCAAACCTGCTGAGTTTTCAAATCTTTGACAAGAACAGCAAAGTCTCCTTCTTCTTGAGCCAGTCTTTTTTGTATTTGATTCTCAAGATCTCGAAATTCAAGATAATACTCATAACCTCTATCAACTTTCTTCCACTCTCCTTCCAACTCATAACTTTTGGCAAATACTGGGATAGAAAACTCTCTGATTATAGGATCGAAAAATTGTTGATAAACATTTCCGGTAAGTAATAACACGAAAAGTAGAGAAAAAATAACTACAAGATCAAGTATTAAAAATATTTTTAGTAGTTTTTGGGTAATATTGTTTATCATTTTTCCTTATAAACACTTGTTGATTATACTATTTGTATAAAATATTCAAAATATACTATCTACTGTTTTCAAATATATACTGATAAAACGAAAAAGGGAAAAATTTGTAACACAAGAAAATTCTTATCCTCTTTTTTCACGAAGCATTCTGAGGTATTTCATTTCTCTGTAAAACCGATGTAAGGATACAAAAAAAAGAACAATAATTATTGTCAAAACAATAAAACTAATAAGCGTTAAGGAACTATATTTTGTCTTTGTAAGAGAATGATAAAAATTTTCAATATTTGATAGAAAATCACCATAAGTCTTTGCTTCTGTATCAGTATTTACACCAGCAATTTGTGGAGTAACTTTTTGAGAAATGTTTGAATATATATAAGTAGGTATTATGAATATAGCGAAAAAGAGACAGACTGTGATCACGAATTGAAAAACGTTCATATCAAGAATGACTCCATCATTTTTTTTGTGAGACTCTGGATTTCTTTTCATACTCTATTTTCTACCAAAGTCATCCCAAAAACAATAGGATGACAAACTTTGGTGATAGTTTAGAGCGAGA
>CAYSKC010000020.1:284-9745 GCA_964431615.1 uncultured Candidatus Saccharibacteria bacterium | reverse complement strand
TAGTAAAAAGTTACTCAGAATCAATAATATTTCTGAAAAAAATTTTCAAGAAATTATCAAAAATTTTTCTGATCAAAATAAGCATAGTTTTTTGAAAACACTTCTTTTGAATTCATTCATAATTGCCTATGAAAAAAATAAGTGGGGAATCGACTTGGACACCATCACATTATCACTAATTTCAAATATTGATAAATTTTCTAAGTAATACATTATGTGATTCTGGGTTATCTAGTTTATTAGAAGAAGAAAAATTCTTCATAAGTTTTATTTATTAGAAAAAACTACCTATGAATCTCACAATCAAATGGGGAGATTTGAAGAAGTTCTCAACCAACAAACTTGTTGAATTGGCAATTTCAAAAAGCGTCAAAAAAATTGAGAGGCTGATTGAAGAAACCGAAGAAGATAGAATGACATTTACATTTAAACATGATCCAAGTCTCAAAACCTATATGACCAGTATTTATCTTTCAACTCCGAAAGTTCAAGACAAGGTTGAGTCGAAGGGTTTTTCTCTTGTCGAATCAATCACAGAAGCATCCAATGATATGAAGAGAAAGATAAGAAAAGCTAAAGAAAAGGTTATAACTTCTCACAGGTCGAAACCTTTGGCTGTTTTTCTATAAAATATTCGGACATAAATTTGTATAAATATTCAAACTTTCTTTATTTTTTACGAATCGTATTTATTTTTGTGTCCTGTTTTTTGCTAATATGTATTTGGTAGAAAATATTTTTTAGAAACAGAGAATGGAACAATATATCTCAATGCTTCTTGATCTTGTAATAATCTTCGCAATAGGAGGAATCTCCTGGCAACTTATGCGAGTACTTTCAAAGGCAACAGAAACTATGGATGAATTCAAAACCACAAATATTAAGATCAACAAACTTGTTGACAAAATTTCCTATGACTATGAATACATCAGTACTCTAGTTCGGGGAATTAGTTCAACAATTGACAGAATCAACCAAGAAATTATGGAGCCAATTAGAGGAATTGGAAATGTTTTTCAAATGGTACAAAACTTTTTGACTGGAATCATAAGAAAAGTAAGTCCAGAAAGAAACGAAGATGAAGATTATCTCCCAGAAGGAGAATAATAAATATAGATTTATAATGAATTTTTTTAGTATCTATTGCTAGTTATATTTTAATTATTATTTTTTTTTATCATGTCACACTGTCCAGAATGTAATAGAGATGAATACGTAAGCTTTGTCGGGGGTGTTATGCTTGGGGCCGCAATTGGAGCAATAGCAGGTATTTTGTTTGCACCACATTCAGGTCTTGAGACAAGACATATGCTCAAACAAAAAGGTGAAAGAGCATGGAAGGATGTGTCCAAAAAAGTTAAACCAGTTGTCGATAAAGCCAGAGTTGTTGTAAGTGAAAAAGTTGAAAATTTGAAAGGAGAAATGCAAGAAGCAATGAGTGAGGTCAAAAAGAAATTTAAAAAATAGTATCTCAAAAATATATTTACAAATGATAGGGCGAAAATACTTTGCTTGTTTTTTAGGTTTACTACTCTTTTTTTTGTTGCCAATTTTCTTTTCTTTTTCTGCTCAATCAGCTGAGGTATTTGAGATTGAACTTTATACTCGTATCCAAGACCCAGATACCCATATTTTTGAGATTGTTGCCTTAGTCAAATCAGAAAAAGACAATGATAGGGTATCAATATCTTGGAATTTGCCAAAAGGATTGGAACTTAGGGATGAAAAAAAAGAAGAACAGCATGATGTTGTCGTTCAAAGAGGAGATAATGAATACATTCTCGAGGTAATTCCAATCACAAAAATCAATGACTTCGTAACATTTACAATAGAAAGTTATGAAAGCACCAAAAGGATTCTAACAATCCAAAAAGGCACTATTCATGTTGATAATGACCTCGTTTTGTTGCCAATTACTCAAGAATACAACACTCTCAAGTTTTACTATGCAATTCAAAGTATGGCATGGACTATCTGTCTTATTTTTTTTGGACTGTCGCTTTTTGGATTCGTCATGAGCAAAATTCTATCAATAATACACCCAGAGAAACCTCAGATTAAGACTGAACAAAATAGTAAAATACTAAAAGAAATTGAAAAGAAACGTCTCGAAATACCCTCTTCTACTGTCTCAATCTGAATTTGTATTCATATACAATGTTATTGTTTAAAAATACATATATAATCACATATTTCTTTTTTCAGTTTGAATGAAATATAAATGGATAATTAATAACACAAAAACAAAAAAATTTATTGATGAAGAACATATTCATCCAATTGCAAATACTATTCTTTCACAGATGAAGTTTTCTAGTGTCGTTGATGCAAAAAAATTTTTGCTTGGGAAAAAAAATACTTTTCATTCCTATAAACATTTTTATGATATAAATAAAATAGTTAACTTTTTGTCAAAATCAATCCAAGAAGGAAAAAAAATTTTTATCCATGGTGACTATGATGTTGATGGAATTGTGGCTACATCAATTCTTTGGGATTTTCTATATAGAAAACTCAAAGCTAATGTTTTACCTATCGTGCCAAACAGATTTGAAGATGGTTATGGATTGAGTCCAAGCACTATCGACAAGATTATCAGACAAGAGGGAGAAATAATTATCACTGTTGATTGCGGTATCAAAGATATTGAATTGATCAAAAAATACCCAAAAATCTCATTTATAATAACTGATCACCATACTTTTTTGTGTGATGAGACGGGTAAAAAGATAAGACCCGAAAGCGACAATCTTATTGGCATTATTCATCCACAAGATCCAGAAAGCAGCTATCCCTTCAAAGAAATTTCAGGGGCAACGGTTGCATGGAAACTTATCTGCGCTCTAAATGAAGAACTAGATTTAAATGTAGATGTGAATGACTATCTTGAGCTTGTAGCACTTGCAACTTCAACAGATATCATGCCCTTGGTTGATGAAAATAGGTCAATTCTGAAGGAAGGCTTGAAAAGAATCCGAAAAACACACAATCCTTCTTTGATAGCATTATTTGAAGTATCTGGAATTGATTCTAAAGTTATTGAAACGTACCATTATGGATATGTAATTGGTCCTAGGCTCAATGCTGCCGGAAGGATGGATGATGCAATTGACGCAGTGAGACTACTTTCCACCAACAATAAAAAACAGGCATCAATCTATGCAAAAAAACTCAATGAGTTGAATTTGGTGAGACAACAAAAAACTATTGAGTTGCTGAATGTTTCGGAAGAAATAATTTCAAAAATTTCAAAAAATCAGAAATTGATATTTATATCAGGAAAAGATTGGCCAGAAGGAATTGTTGGACTTATCGCTGGAAAACTTCAAGAGAAGTATTCGCGTCCTACAGTAGTTGCCTCAATTGTCTCAAAAACAAAAGAAGTTAAAGGATCGGCTAGAAGCCCAGAGTATTTCAACATCACAGAAGCACTTTCAAGACAAGCTCATCTTCTTGATAGATTTGGAGGTCATGTTCAAGCAGCTGGATTTGCATTATCTCAAAAGAACCTTCAGAAATTTCAATCAGCGATAATTGTTGATGCAGAGAAACGTATAAAAAATGAAGATATGATTTCAAATATAAATATCTCTTCCAAATTAAGTTTGGGTGAAATCGATGAAAAATTGGTTGATACTCTGATGATGTTTTCACCATTTGGTCCTGGAAATCCTACACCTCATTTTCTATTTGAGAAAATAAAATTAATTGATATGCAAGTCGTTGGAAAAGAAAATAAACATATCAAAATATTATTTGGAGATCATGACAAGACAATCGAAGCAATGGGATTTAATTTGGCTTTGGAATTTTCAAAGGCCGAAATTGGTGACGTCTTAGACCTAGTTGGGAGGATTAAATACAATAATTGGAATGGCAGAAAAAAAATTCAAATAGATATCGATGATTTTCAAATTTCCAAAAAGAATTAAGGCAAAATGTTTTATAATTTGAACATTTAACAAGTCAATATGCAAAAATTTTCGGAATTTCTCGTAAAAAACGTTTTTAATATCTTTATCTGGTTTTTGGTCATACTAAATGTATTACCTTTTCTTGCTCCAATATTTCAATCCTTAGGCATAGATTTTTTTGCAGATATCATTTACTCAATCTATTCACTTAGCTGTCACCAATTTCATTGGAGAAGTCTACATATATTTGGTTATCAAGTTGCTTGGTGTACACGAGACACCTTTATATGGTTGGGGCTTCTTGCTGTTTCCTTTGTAGTACATAAAGGCTGGATCAAAAAAGCAGCACCTTTTTATTGGATAATACCTTTTCTGATTCCAATTGCTATGGATGGAGGTATCCAAACTATAGCAACAATGATGGGGTTTGGATCAAACGAACAGTTCTATCTCTCTACAAATTTTATGAGAATGGTGACGGGAAGTATTTTTGGCCTTGGTCTCGGGATCACAATCGCTCCTTATATGAAAGAAGAGCAAGACTATGCAAGACAATTAAACAATATTCAAATTTCAACCAAGACAGAAAAAAATGGTTTGATAGATAATAGTTTAGGAAAATTTTTGAAAAAAAGATCTGTTATTTTATTTTTTTGCTTCACTTCTCTATTTTTATTTTATCTGTTTTTGGTACAGATATGGAGAATTTCTACACCAGAATACCCTCCAGTTGGCCTTGTTGATAATGAAATCAGAAAAGCTCCACCAGTTGGAAAGTGGATAGATAGTAGAGGGCTTCATAAAGAATAAAATACTTCGACCTCAAGGCAAAAGTATATTTTTTTACTCTGTGCTTTGAGTACCCGTTTTCTTCTTGCTCATCTCCAGCTTGAAGTTTTGGATTTTGACTACCTTGAAACAAAAAACGAAGTTGTAGTTGATTTTATAAACATCCGGAAGCCTTTACAATCTCTATTGCGGTTGGGGTGGATCCATTCACGATCTCCATAGCTCTTTCTTCTCCCACAGCATTGACAAGACATGTTTCCATTTCTGGGCTAATTGTGGTTGGAATATTTGCTACATCCACACCGAGTTCACTCAATGTCTGTTCTTGATCAGTTGATAGGAGAGGATGGCCATAATTTTCGTCGATTGGCTCTGATACTGTATTTCCATCTGTCAATTCTGTTTGGCTTTCCAACATTCCATTTATCACTCCAGCTACAAATTTATTGCGAAGATTGAATGGATTGAAAATAGCAACAATCAATGTGAATAAGATGATCGTAAGTAAGATTATCACTAATATTTGTATAGTTTTTTTCATATTTATAGAATTAAATTTCTAACGAGGGTTCTTTCACTCGAGATGGAAAGCTTGTACTCTCTGATGCTTTTGGACTAAAACCAATAATTCCATCAGCATTTATATCCATTTCATTACCTTCATTATCGGCAACATTTTCAATAAATCTTTCGGTGAAGTTGATCGCATTCGCTAAATCCGACCAAGCACCTTCGAAAGAAATTTCATCAAACATTCTTTCGTCCAAATTCAATTTACCATCAGTTCCTCTATTTATTCTTAAGGAATATTCAGGATTTTTATCATCATTAACATCGACTTGGAAAGATAGCGCATCAAATGTGCCAATTTCTGTATCTTGTGCAACTACTTTGTGATACAAAAATTCATCATTACCATCATTATCAACATCAATATTTAATTTTTCATGAACCTTGTTTTCATCATCTGTCCATCTAGCAATCGTTCCGTCGTTTTTACCATCATTATTGATATCTACATTTGCACTTTCAATACTACCATCGGTGGATAAAGTTGCACTTTGTAAATCATCTACAATATTTAAGATATCATTTCCAAGTCGCTCTGTTTCATTTAGTCCAACTGAATTATCACCACTTATCTCCATTCTGTTGTTTTTAAAATATACAGTATCTAAATATATAATAACGAAGATCGAATTTCAAATACCTATAGAAATCTGGTTGTATACACTTTCCACGACCTCTCGTTCAGGGTTTTGCCATAGGTTTTGTTAAATATCCAAAGGGAACTTCTGACATAAACTCTCTACTTCTTTTGAAATTTCTAGAATTTTCTTTGATTTTCTAACTTCTTCTTCAAATTTGTCAAAATCCAATTTTTTCCATTTTTTTACTTCTTCCATAACTTCATTTATCCAAATAGCAATTTGAACCATTTCATCCTCTTTCATTCCCCTTGTAGTAATCCATGGAGTACCTATTCGAAGAGCAGATGGATCTGCTGGAGGTCTGATTTCTCCTGGCATTGTATTCATATTTGTAATGATTCCAGAATAGTCAAGAGCTCTGGCAAATTTTTTTCCAAAAACACCCTTGTTTGTCAAATTGATCAAAACAAGATGTTTATCTGTCCCTCCACTGATTATCTCAAAATCAAAGTTTGACAATTCTTCTGAAATCTTTTGAGCATTTTTGATAACCTGTTTTGCATATATTTTGAATTCAGGTTGCATTGCTTCTTTCAAACCAACCGCAATTCCTGCAATACTATGATTGTGAGGACCCCCTTGAAGACCAGGAAAAATTGCTCTATTGATTTTTTTCATCAATTCTTTTTTTGCCAAAATAATTGCTCCTCGATTACATCTCAAGGTTTTATGTGTTGTCATTGTTACAACATCCGCAATTCCAACGGGGGATTTGTTTTCTCTTGCTGCAATCAAACCTGCCTCATGTGCAATATCTGCCAAATAATATGCGCCAACCTTATCTGCAATTTCCTTCATTTTCAAGTAATCAATTTCTCTCGGATACGCAGTACCTCCCGTTATGATCATCTTGGGTTTTTCTCCGACAGCAATTTTTTCGATTTCATCATAGTTAAAAAGTTTTGTTTTGGGATCTGTTTTGTACTGAATTGCTTTGAAAAACTTAGAGGTAACATTTACTTTTCTGTCTCCGCCAGCATAAAACATTAAATTGGGTTCAAATCCAACTTCCTCAGGATTTGATCTATAAGACCAACCATGCGAAAGATGTCCTCCATCTGGAAGATACATTCCCATAATCTTCTCCCCTGGTTCAAGAAGACCGAGATAAACAGCTAAATTTGCAGGGCTTCCAGAAAGAGCCTGTACATTTACATCCCAATCATCTGGAAGGTTGAAAAGTTTTCTAGCTCTTTTGATCGCCAAGTTCTCCAAATCATCAATATTGTAGTTTCCCTCATAATACCTTTTTTGAGGATAACCCTCAGAATACTTGTTCATAAAAACTGATCCTACTGCTTCGCGTACAGCTTTGGAGGTAAAATTTTCAGAAGGAATCATAGACAATTTCTTTTGCTGTTTTTCTTCTTCTGCTTTTAGGATTTCATAAACTTCAGTATCCTGTTTTTTAAGAGTTGAGTTGTCCATTTTATTTATTGGGTATTAATAAGTAAAAAGTAATAAGTACGCTATACTAGTCATAGTAAACAAACAATTCAACATCCAGAATTCAGAATTGCTTTGAGTGCCTTGACTACACCATCTTCTTCGACTGTTCCTGTGACAAGATCTGCTTCTTTTTTCAATTCCTCATGCGCATTCCCCATTGCGATTTTGAACCCGACCTCCTCAAACATTGTCAAATCTTGCATTGCATCTCCAATACAGATGGTTTGAGATTTTCTCACCCCAAGTTTTTTTTGAACAAATTTGACCCCAAAACCTTTTGTGGCTTCTTTTTGGGTTATGATAACAACCCCACCCTCTTTGTATTCCCAGTGAGTTCCAACAGCAATATTGTATTTTTTTCTCAATGGAGAGAGTGCCCTTACAATACTTTTTGTCAATTCTGAATTATCTGAATGGAGTGAAATCACAGTAACTTCCTCATCTTCTCCAACTTCATCGATAGAATCTTTCCAGATACTATTTGTCCTGATTCCCATTCCTATTGGTAATTTTCCTGCATAATCCATCACCTCTCTAACCACATTCTTAGATAATATGGAGATGTGTTCAATCTTCCCTTTCGGATTAAAGATCTTGGCCCCACTATCCATAACATGAAAGGAATCTCTGATATCAAGTAAATCCATGATTTCAATACAACCTTCTCTATCTCTACCAGTGCAAAGAGAAATATGAATTTTCCCTTTTAATTCTTGGATGTAGCTAACCAATAAATCATCTAACTTCACTTCTTCTCCTCTGATTGGAGAAGAATTTGTAATAGTTCCGTCAACATCCAAAAAAAGAAGTTTAAACTCTTTATCTGAAAATTCGTATGTTGAATTTGATTTATTTTTCTTTCTTTCCATTTTTCAACCACTTAATGCCCATATATACGAAAGGCGTTTCAATTACAGACATAAAACACTTCAGAAGCCAATACGGAATTATTAAACTAAAAAGAAACCCAAAATTATCTAAAAATGATTTGTCGATTGAATAAAAAGCCAAGAACATAAATGTCACTGTATCAATAAATTGTGCTACAAAATTTGATACATTGTTTCTCAACCACAATTTTTTTGTGCCGAGTATCTCTCTTACTTTCACAAAAACAAAGACATCCAGAAATTCAGAAATAGCGAATGCGGTTAAACTAGCAAGTGCCATTCGAATTGATTTTGAGAATACAACTGAAAATATATCCTGAGACACTGGGGACCTGTCAGAGATAGGAAGAACAATTGCTACCAAAGAAAAAATAACGAGGAAAATCAACATCATAAGTCCTGTCCGAATAACACTTCTCGCTCTTTCTTTTCCGTATACTTCCGTGATCACATCATTCACACTAAAAAGGATTGGGATCAGAAACAATCCTACACTTGCACTCAAAGGCCTCCCAAAAAGTCTCAAATCATCTGATATTGTAAAAACTTTCCCACCCATTATTTCTGCCAGAAGTAAACAAGTGATGTATAAACCTACAAGGAGATCGAATTTGTGTATTTTGGATTTAAACATATTCTTAAACTAATACTGAAATAGAAGGAACAAACAGAAGGCAGTCTTAGGCGAAATACAAGAAATGTGGTTTTTGAAATGAATTTTGTTTCAACATTGTTTTCTATTTTCTACCAGATAATTTTACACAAGAATTGGAATAACATCACCCGAAAATTTTTTTTTTTTGCATTTTTTGAAAAGTGCATTACAATATCAATAATTTAAATATCAATACGTCCATGCAACAATCTTCAAAAAAAAGCATATTTATTAATCTCAAGATCAATAAAGTTATTTGGTTCTTGACCTTTTCGGATACGCATACATGGGGAATGTATACTCTGTTAAATGGACTTACAGGACTGTATATAGCAAACAAACTTGGAACTCATTCAATAAATGTAATTGGAATCACTGTTGCAATTTTCTTTTTGACTAGAGCTTTAACCCAAATCCCGATTGGTTTGTTATTAGACAAAATCAAATCTGACAAAGACGAAATCCTTGTTCTATCAATGGGATCCATCATTGCTGGTCTTCCTTTTGTAATTTATCCACTCGTTGACAAGGCAATACTTTTCTACATACTACA
>CAYSKC010000020.1:0-274 GCA_964431615.1 uncultured Candidatus Saccharibacteria bacterium | reverse complement strand
ATATTTGGACTTGGAATCTCACTCAATTTGAACGCATGGAGAAAACTATTTGCAAAAAATGTAGATAAAGAAAAAGAAGGTTTGGGTTATGGAGTTTATGAGACGATAATGAGTATTGGTTCTGCATTTTTAAGTTTCCTTGGAGGGCAAATTGCAAATATCAATCCCCAGTATTTCAACTACGTCATATCTGGAGCAGGGATTGTAATCATGATGAGCAGTATTTGGTCTCTGTTAATCTTTACAATCTCAAAACGGAATTCTCAAAAAATCC
>CAYSKC010000019.1:0-9818 GCA_964431615.1 uncultured Candidatus Saccharibacteria bacterium | reverse complement strand
TTGATGACAACCAAATGGATGCATATATGGCATTGTGGATCAAAGAAAACAACCCCACTTGTCCTATAGATGCTGAATCAGACAAACAATATATAGTTGCTAATATTGGGGATCTAAATATTGGTGATCAAGATGATAATTTTAATGGAGAAGAAGATGGCTTTGATTTGGTAAGAACAATTAACAGTGTTGATTTAAATGCTGGTTGGTACCCTATTGAGATATATATTCACAATAGGGATAACAACAGTGGTGAATATATCCCATACTTTACCCTGAGATGGGATCAGAATGGCTCCGGAATTTTTAGTCATATTCCAAATGCGAATTTTAGTCCAATGGCTTTTGATGATTTCAATGAATGTGACGATAAAGGTCTTTGTGTAGAATGTGTCAATAGTACCATCTGGTCAACTTTTGACAAAAAAACACGTATAAATCCTACTGCAAAAATTCCACTTACATGGCGCTATGATGAAACAGGAGAAGAATGTACTCCAGTAGATTATAAAGTTGAGATTGTCGAGAAGGGAGATATGGATATAAATACAGACAACAATTGTAACTTCGATGTTTCATCTCCGCCAAAACTTGAATATACAGTTTCAAACAATAATTCAATCGATTGGGACGATGCCACAAACTGGAGCATAGGACTAACAAATTCACAAATTGATGGGACGGGGAATCTTCAAGCCTATACATTCTTTGCTCTACCAGACGGAAATTCGTATATCCAAGGGTATTGGCGAGGAGATCTTGCTTATGTAAGAACCGTACCAGTGGTAAACAACGAACTTGATTTTTCTACCGCTACCACATGGACCTCATCAGGAATGGGCATACCAGGGAGTGGTGAGCCCCAGACTCTCATTACATTCAAAAGACCAGATGGACAATACGAGCAAAAAATTATTAGAGGAGGTGTATCGCACTACAGAATTGTACCTGTTGATGGAAATAATTTACTTTGGGGAAGTGCAAACTGGGTGACACCAGATCCTGACATGGCTTCTTTGCCAGGCTCTGGTCATATCGATGCTCAATATATTTTTCCAAGCCCAGATGGAACTTCATATATTTATTCAATTTCTAGAGGAGGAACGGCATACGTGTATTCAGTTCCAATATCTGGAACAAATCTTGTGTGGAACAATAAAACATTATTATTTCAAGATACTTACCCTCAACCTCCAATGACTGGTTCTAGGTATGGAGCCGAATCGTTTATACTTCCAGATAGTCATATAATGCAGAGAGTCTGGCATGAAACACAAGAATACGTTCGTTATATCCCAATTGAAGGAAAACATTTTAGTGTACCCAACAATACTTTAGATTGGGATAAAACTTATTGCTGGAGAGTAACCGCAAATATTCCTTCGGGGTCTGATGTAATAAGCGAAATATATACCTTTAGAACAAATCAACCTCCAAATTTTTCTAGCGCCGATCTCTATTTCGACAATAGTGGACCTACACCAACTCCATCCTGTACATCAGGAGCAAATACATGCACAAAATTAACTACTACCAATACACTAGGAGGAAATACTTGTTGGATAAGTGGTGATGAAACTAACCCACAAACAGACAATATCATTTACCTCAAGTTTACGTATGCTGATCCAGATATTGAAGGTCCCAACGAAGCATTTAAACAGGGTTTTGCATTTGTGCCATCTTCCGCAAACTTGGGTGAATTAGCAAATAAAACAAATGTTGAAAGTGCTGCTGAATTTCATGTTCAAACAAACAATATCCAAAATTCAACGCCCACAATTAGCGTAACTTCACCACATAACACACCAAAACCAACTATATCTATTCATGAAAAAGTAATTAATTCGAACAATACATATTCAATTACCTATAAATTAATATTTACTGGAAACTTTACAACAAATCAGTATGATATTTATGCTTATTCTGGGAATCATATTTACGATCTTTTGACAAATTCATATACAGGTGCGTATCTTTCAGATAATTTCAGCACAACTGGAAACCCTGCAACCGAACAAAATACCTATCAATACAAAAAAATTGGGAAACTAGGTGTGGACAACAACCCTCCTTTTGTGACAGTTGATATCCCCAGAATAACTGGATCAACCACTTTTGAATTTGACTGGATCAACTCAGAGACATCCGAATCCGGAATCAAATCAATAGATGCAGATGCAAAAGCAAACAATGAACCAGGCATGACTGAATATATTCTATATATGACTGGATATAACTCTATTCCATATAGCAAATCAATAAATGTAAAATTTAATCCAACATATGATCAGTTTATTGATAGTACTCCAGAAGAAACTCTTATCTCAACAGGTAGTCTGACTTCCAAATACAAACTCAGTACAACTGACGCAAACGAATATTTGAAACTTTCCAATACAACAATGTATGTACACAACATCTCTGACAAGGCTTGCAATCTAGGAGATCCAATAACAATTGATTTTGAAGTATCCAAACCATGGATTACTGCAAGACAAGGAACAGTTGTATCAGATGGAGCAATTGAAAGTACACAGCTCGACCCAGTAAATAATTCAATTCCAGGTATTGAATCCAACCCAAATCAGTTGCTGACAAGTGATTCCCAACTTTTGTACGAAAACCCAAAGAGAACATTGGCACATTTGTCTACCAATTTTCTTGCTAGTGGTCGAAATGCTCAAAATATAGGAGAAAGTTTGACAAACACAACATACTCGAATGAAAAATTGGTTGGCTATTTGGATTTGAACGATAGGCCAAGATTTGATATAGATTCAGAAAACTGGTACTTGTTCTTCACAAAACTGCTTGAACGAAATCATATTGACCCTATTATCATAGGCAGTCCAACAACACTTATAAATCAAAACATATCAGCACTCGCTACATGCCCAGATGAATATTGCTATTACAAGATTGAAAATCAACTCACACTCAACAATGTTATTTGTGACAAAAAAGCAATAATTCAAATAAACGGAGATTTGGTAGTGAATGATGATCTCAAAAATGCGTCTAGTGATACTGCCTGTATTTATGTGGTAAATGGAGACATTAGTTTCGGGTCAAACCAAACACCCAAAGATTTTGGCAACACAGCAAGTACTGCTCTGTACGATACAGTAAGCGGATTCTTTATCTCAACTGGAGAAATTTCTACCAATGAAGATTATTCAACCGATGCAAATGGAGCATACACAGATGGTCTTTTTGTAAGAGGAAGCTGGATTGCATACTCATTTTCTCTCAATAGAGATCTAAGGCTTAGGAACAATATCCAACCTGCTGAATTTCTAATATATGATCCAAGATATTCAACTCTCCTTGAACAGTTGACCAAACAGACAACACTTGTAGTAAGGGAGAAATAAACTATTTCGGCATAAATGCCAAAGTATTGTGTTTTACTCTGAGCCTGCGGTACACTCATTTTTGGCCTAAAGATTAAGGTTTTTGCTATCTTGAAATAAACATCCTTGAACTTTGAACTTAACACCCAAAAGTTATTAAGTTTTTGTGTTTCTAATCTTTTGTCTTTTGAGTTTCATTTACCCAGAGCCACATGGTTTAGAGTTTACTCAAACATATACAATTCACGCTCTCATAGGTAACGACCCACGTCTCGCAAATTATAGTATACTTATAATTATTCACACTTCAAAACACTATGGACAAAATTATCGAATTTTCAAAAAAAATTCTTTCAATAAAATCAACAGCTGACAATAACGATGGGCTCATACAAGTTATCGATCTCTGCAAAGCTAAACTAAGCAATTTTACTATCGAAGAATTTGAAAGAAATAATAAACCTAGTATTTTGGTTTATAAAGAAAAATCAAGACCTGAAAAGTTTAAAATTATTTTGAATGGACATCTTGATGTGGTACCAGCCAAAGAAGAACAGTATCAGCCATATGAAAAAGATGGGAAAATCTATGCACGTGGATCATTTGATATGAAGATAGCAAGTATCGTTATGCTTTTCATTTTTCAAAAACTCGCAAAAAATCTAAGTTACCCAATTGCTTTACAGCTCGTAACTGATGAAGAAATTGGGGGGATAGATTGTACAAAACTTCAAGTAGAAAATGGTGTGAAAGCTGATTTTGTAATAGCTGGTGAAAATACCAATTTAAATATCAAACACAAGGCTAAGGGTGTTTTGTGGTTCAAAGTATCGGCTGTAGGAAAGACAGCACATGGAGCTTACCCGTGGGAGGGAGAAAATGCTGTTTGGAAAATCAAAACATTTTTGGATAACTTACAGAAAGAATTTCCTATCCCAAAGAATGAGGTATGGCAAACAACAGCAAATCTTGCATCAATAAATACCACAAATCAAACACCAAACAGAGTTCCAGATGATTGTACGGTATCTATAGATCTCAGGTATATTCCAGAAGATAGAGAAATAATAAAAGAAAAAATTAGAGCTCTTGTCCCAGAAGGCTTAGAATTTACTGAAATCATGTTTGAATCTGATTTATATGTTGATCCAGAAAATTTTTATATCAAAAAATTACTTGATTCTGCTCAATCCATTAACCCAGAATCAAAACTTACGTTTGCACATGGATCATCTGATTTGCGACACTTTAGTTTAACTGATTCACCAGGAGTTGAATTCGGGATTGTTGGGGAAGGGCAACACTCAGATCTCGAATGGGCAGAAGTTGAAAGTATAGAGAAATACTATAAAATCCTCAAAAAGTTTTTGCAGAGCTTTTAAGAGTAAGAAAAAGGGAAATAAAGAAAGAGGAAAAAAAATGTTTCCTGATGTTAAGTGGCATTCCATCGGATCAACAACCATTGAATCAACCTAAATGCAACAGACCCCGGGTCAAGCCTGAGAACATACTAACCTAGTCCCAACTGTTTATAGTTTCAAGTCCTATGTTCGGTCTTTGATGGTATAATTCATTATGAGAACTTTATGTATGCTTAAAAACACAGTCTGCTGTATATATTCTACTTCTTGTCGAGGCTGATTTTCCGTACCTTATTATTTTTTTATCCGCCTCAGGCGGTTTTTTTTGTTCATTTTGTCATTTCGAGTTTTGTCGAAGACAAAGTATCGAAAAATCGGCAACCTAATTCAGCTCAAAACATACTCAATCATTTATAAAATAAACTTTAAACAACAAATATGAAAATACATAAAACAATAGAATCACTAATAGGTAATACACCTGTTATTGAACTCAGAAATGAAAACCCAAATATCAAAATATTTGCAAAACTTGAATTTATGAATATTGGGGGTTCTCACAAAGACAGAATCGTACTTTCGATGATCAAACAAGCAGAACAAAAAGGTAATTTGACTAAAGAAAAAATTATTCTTGAATCAACCAGTGGCAATACAGGAATATCCTTGTCAATGATTGTTGCATCTCTAGGATACAAAGTTACAATAGTCATGTCCAAAAATGCAACAATTGAAAGACGAAAGATAATGAAAGCATATGGGGCAAAATTGATACTTACAAACTCAAAAGAAGGCACAGGAGGAGCAGTCAAAAAAGCTATGCAACTTGCAGAAAAACATCCAGATAAATACTTTTATCTGGATCAGTATTCAAATATCGAAAATCCAAAAGCACAAACCCAATTGGGTAAAGAAATTTTTGAGGCTGTACCCGGTATAACTCATTTTATCGGATCTATTGGAACATTTGGAGTAGTCAAAGGGGCGGGTCAAACTCTCAAAAGATCCAACCCAAAGATTAGAATCATAGGAGTAGAACCAAAACTTGGTGAGAATATCGGGGGATTAAGAAATATGCAAGAAACACATAAACCTGTTCATTTCGACAAAAATTATATTGATGAAATGTTAGAATTAAATCGAGAAACAGCCATCAAATACTCAAAAATACTTGCCATTAATTCTGGTCTGTTTGTGGGAGAAAGTTCTGGTGCAACTTATTGGGGAGCACTTGAGGTTGCAAAAAGGATCAAAAAAGGTACAATAGTTATCATATTTGCTGATAGAGGAGAACGATACCTGAGTACTTTTTAAATTGATATTTTTATCATTGATTTTCAATTTACAATTTGAATTTTTTAAATTTACAACATGTTAAAAATTTACGATACACTTACAAAATCTCTTCGGGAGTTCAAACCAATTAAAGATAAAGTTGTAACTTTTTATCACTGCGGACCCACAGTTTATTGGATCCAACACATCGGCAACATGCGAGGCATGACCATGGCAGATTTAATCCATCGTTCGCTAATTTACCTAGGTTACGATGTCAAATTTGCCCGAAATTACACAGATGTAGGACACCTGACTGGAGATAATATTGGTGATGCAGATATTGGAGAGGATAGGATGGAAAAAGCCTCAAAAAGAGAAGGGGTTTCTCCTGAGAAAATTGCAAACAAATACATCATTTTTTTTGACGAAGACTTGAAGGCATTAAATCATTTACCAATCAAATACCACCCTAGAGCCACTGAATACATCAAACAAATGCAAAACATCGTTAGCATACTACTTGAAAAAGGATATGCTTACACTACACCCAAGGCTGTATATTTTGATGTGAGTAAAAAAGAAGACTATACAAAACTAAGTGGACAAAAAATGAATTTTAACAAAGAAGGTGCAGGATCAGGAGATGTAGGAGATCCTGACAAAAGAAATCCTCAAGACTTTGCTTTATGGTTTTTCAAAACAGGTGTTCATTCAAATGCTCTTCAAACATGGCCTTCGACTTTTGTATCGCCAGAAGTTAAAGATGGAGAGGGCTTTCCCGGCTGGCACCTAGAGTGTTCTACAATGGCAATGGATATTTTGGGAGAAACAATTGATATCCACATGGGTGGAATTGAACATATCCCAATACATCACACAAACGAAATAGCACAAAGTGAATCTGCAACTGGAAATGTTTTTGTGAACTATTGGCTACACAATGAGCATCTCACAGTTGACAACGAAAAAATGGCTAAATCTGTCGGAAATGTCTATTCTGTTCAAGATATAATTGACAAAGGCTACGATCCACTAGCCCTTAGGTATTTCTTTTTGAATTCACACTACAGATCGAAACAAAACTTTACTTTTGAGGCACTGGATGCATCACGAACCGCTTATGAGAAACTGAAGTCTCATATTCTCCAACTTGAGAAGGGTCAGATGGAGGGAGTCAATCTCTCCCCCTTTACGAGGGGGAGATTAGAGGGGGTAGTTCAGAACCCAGTCCCAAACGACCACCCCTCACCCCTCCTTGTAAAGGAGGGGATCTGGAAGAGCAGATTCATAAAATCACTTGAAGATGACTTCAATATCTCCAAAGCCCTAGCGGTCACCTGGGAAGTTGCAAAATCCGACCTACCTGATAGCGAAAAACTCAAATTGATTCTTGATTTTGATAGGGTTCTAGGATTGAATTTGGACAAAGTAGAAGAGAAAGAAACCAAAATCCCGGAAGAAGTTCAAAAACTTCTCGATCACAGGGCAAGGGCGAGAAAGGAAAAGAACTGGATGGAATCAGATAGGATCCGAGACGAGATCAAAGGAAAATATGGGTTGGAGGTGAAAGATACGGAAAAAGGGCAAGAAATCTGAACTTAATTTCAATGACGTAAATCTTGAGTTGTGAGACATGAGTCGTTAATCCTTAATTGTTAATTGTTACTCGTTCTTCGTTCCTCATTTACGGTTGAAATATATCCTCCGGCATTATTACTACATCAGTTACTCCCGGATACTGCATTACAGTTTTTTTGATTTGATCGACCATCATTCCAACCCTACACGATCCACTAGAAGTGAAAAAGTTTGGATCTTCAAAAGTTAATGTAACTACTCCTGTTTCAGACATTTCGGCGCTCAAAAGTTTAAATCCATCCATCTTTTTATTTCCCTGATCAGCAAATTCATTGAGATAACCTTCCTTCATTTGACCATCAGTGAGTTTGTTTGTCAAAAGAAGATTTACTATACCCTCAATCGTAAATTCACTTTTTGGAATTTGTGAATAAATCACGTTTGAAGGGCTACATTCTTCACCACTCTTTGAATAAAAAAGTGATACGTCTATGGATTCATTTGTTTTGGTAATACCTGGCTTTATATCAACTATCTCATTTGAGCTATCTTTGATTTCCAAATCCTTAAATATTCCAATTTTACCTATTAGTAAGTAGGTACCTACACCTAGCAACACCAAAATAACAAAATTTACCAGAATATTTGATTTTTTCATGGTTTAGTAAGATAAAATACATACAAATACATTATACTTTTTTATCGACACATACAAAATGAAAATCAAACATATTGCTCTAAAAACAGAAGATGAACTGGAACTACCGGGTCTATTGTATGAACCAGATTTGGGGTCAAACAAGGCAATAATTTATCTACACGGAAACGGAGGAGGGTCAGCCTTTTATTCTATTGAAAAGATGAATGGGTTTGCAAAAGCGTTTACTGATATTGGGTATTCGTTTTTGGCGTTTAATAACAGAGGAGCATATCAGTACCACACTTTAAAGAAAGTCGAAACTCTTGAAACTCAAAACTCAAAACAAAGTGGTGAGGTAAGAAAAGAATATGTTAAAGCTGGAACAGCATTTGAGGTGATCAAAGAATGTGTTCTAGATATCGACGCAAGTTTAGAATGTTTGAAAAGTTTGGGATATTTAGAATTTATCTTGATGGGTCATTCAACTGGAGCAAACAAAATTTGTGTTTATGATCACTACAAACCAGAAAATATATTTTCAAAATATATTATTTTGTCTGGAGGTGATGACACTGGTATGTATTTCACTTCTTTGGGAGGATGGAAATTTTCACAGTTACTAAAGAAATCCAGGAGCATGGTCGAAAAGGGCAGAGGGAATGAGTTTGCTCCATGGAAATATATGAATAATATTTACTCATACAAAGGTATTTTTGATATTTTAAACCCTGATGGCGACTACAATTGCTTCCCCTACAACGAATATATTGACCCAAAATTGAAATTATCTACAAGAGAGCTTTTTGATTATTTCAAACGAATAACAAAACCAACATTAGTTATTTACGGTGAATTTGATGAATACTTACCTTTCACGGGAATAGAAGCTCTAGAAATTTTGAAAAAACAAATAGATAACAAATCCCATTTTACTTTTGAATTAATCGAAGGCGCGGATCATGGGTTTGAGAAAAAGGAGGAAAAATTAGCAGAATTTATAATCCAAATGCTTAATAAATAATTTGTTTTATAGGTATTACTTTTACAATATCAATTAAAATATACCTTCAGAACCTGGGACAGTACGATATGGATTATGAATTGTGGATTCGAACTGTACTTCATTAATCCGATTTCAGAGTATCTAATTGATCTTTTCTCCAAAGATTAATTAAATGTTTATATGGTTTTTCTAGGTTATACCCACAAGCCGACGTAGGAAGTGTACAATTTTTTGCAGGATTACTGGTCATCGTATCCCAAGCACCCATAGAAATTGATAAGTCTGGTTTTTTAGGATCATCATCAGTCATGATTCCTGTACAACTCATTTCTAGGAATAATTCCGGTTTTTTTTGGAGTAAAAACCTTTTACCAGGATTATGAAAATTACAACCTAAACAATCTTGTCTGCATAACACTTGTCCATCATTGCGTGTGAGGGGTATCGACCACATATTACCAGCTTGAGGATGTACCAGCTCATACCCTTCCCAATTAATATTACGAAACCAACTTTAGCTCATCCATTTTTCAAAAGATCAAATAAAAATAATAACTGTTTTATTAAGTATATAGAAATATACGAATTATTAAAATATA
>CAYSKC010000018.1:3995-9979 GCA_964431615.1 uncultured Candidatus Saccharibacteria bacterium | reverse complement strand
CTTACGCCATTTTCATAATTGTTTTGGAGGTGTTTGATTGTGATCGTTTTATCTTTGTCTTTTTTTTCAATTTTGCCAACATTGAAATAATTATTGGTTATCATATTGAATTCTAGAGATTCGTCTTTTAGGTCATTAAGAAAATCGTCTTTTATTCTACCTCTGTGAAATCCATCATTATCGAGTTCATCAAGGTTTCTTCTTGAGAGCTCAAATTTTGGTCTACCGAGTTCATATTCAAAAACGACACTAGGATGTCCTCCAAATATTCTCAACATTTGTTCTTGACTCAAATCTAGCCCTCCTTGCATCAAATCTGCATTAGCAACTTTTATTTGATGATTCCAAAGCTCAGATGCATTGGGAGAAGTTGATTCAATTGGTTTCGGACGGCCAGGAAAAGCTTTTGAAATTTTTTTCATTTGATCTGGGAAGAGATCTTTCATGATATGTTCCCACCCTCTTCCGAATGGAGGTAGATCACAGAAAATTTTTGCAGCACTGGTGCCAAATTTTGTATAGTTTTCTGGAACCAATTTGAAAGGTAACCCAATGATTGGAACTTTTTGAAGTTTTCTAATTATTCCTCCCCAAGCACGACCCCTGAATTTATAGTTAAACGGATTGAAAATACTTCCAAGGCCATCAGCTATATGGTATTCAGTTGAACCCGTGGTTTTTCCTGATCTTTTTTGGTACAGATAATTTATTATTGGTATTTCAGCTGCAAGTGGTCCTCCTACCTTTGCTGGTTGAGATGTCCCAACGGTTGGATCCATTTTGTGATCCCACTCAATATTTTCACGTCCTCTAAAATCTGTTGTTGAGACGACTGCAAAATCAAATCCTTTGTTGTTTGAATATAAATTATATTTTTCTATCAATTTTTCAACTTGGTCAATTGGCATCTCGTTTTCTCCAAAAAAAGTACCGGGCGATGGGTAAAATTTTTCAAGTTCCGAAAGTTTCTTTTTTAGATTGAATTGATGTTTCTCATCGTTTTGAAATGTGTTTATTAGTTCTTTGATAATATTGTCCAAATCAAAAACTCCTGTTTTTGTCAAATTTGAGAGAATTATGTCGGCTATGACAGGCCCAAAAGTATTTTCACTCATTAATAATTGGTATGCGTGTGATACTTCAAAATTATCAATTTCAGTTTGGGTAATGTGTTTTGATAATTCAAGGACAATATTTAATTTTTTCTCGACTTCTCTTCTCTCTTTGTCAGAGATTTCTTGGAATGTATTTGGTAAAACATACGCAAGAGATGCAAGAGATAGTCTCTCTTTACTTTGTAGTTCTGGATCCATGCACAATTCTTCCCATATTTCTCCCGTTGCTATTTTGATAGCAAGTTCTTCTAAAGCTTTAGCTATCAGTCTATCTTTCGAATCTTCAAACTCAGGGAGTGTCGATCTCAAAACAGCGTGTTGTGCTTCATGAATTAATTCATTTTCTCCACGATTCGATGATACAATCATTACGTTTCCATTCCATTCAGAAACGCCTAACTCCTTAGATAATCTTCTCATAGCATCTGAGTTTTTCAAAGTTAGTGCAAGCGTTTCAAGATAATCTTTTTCGAGTGTATTTTTGGGTCCTAAAATTGCCTTATTGAATTCAAGTGTATCTTTTAGAGCTACAACAATTCCATTGGGACCGCTACTAACTTCAAAATTCCCATCCACAAATAGTTTATTGATTGAGTCAAATGAATACTTCAAAGATTCTGCTTTTTGTTTAAATTCCAAAGATTTTGAAAAAATATCGTGGGAAAGTAATTTATCAACATCTTCTTCTTGAATTATGGGTATCGAATTTAGTTTTGTCCTAATTTCTTGCCATTCATTTTCTGAAAGACTCGAAAGTTCCGATCGAAGTCTGGATAGTTTGAGATCTATTCGCAAATTTGATTTAACTTTTTCTTTATCTCCTAGATCGATTTCCTCTATTATTTTATTTGTTCCAATTTGTGTTTGAAGAATATTATCAATAGTAGTTTCTATTTTTTTGGATATTTCGATTTGTTCTTGAATTGTTTGATTAGCGTTGTCCCCATATGCTTCCGAGTTAGGCCCAAAATTATATTTTTCATTTATTTCTTCAATTAATTCTTTCTTTTTTTGAAACAATTTTTCTTGTATTTTTCGTGGGTCAGATTCTATTTCAATTTCTTTTGCGTATTTATCACCATACAATGCTCTCAATCTTTCCAAATCATTGAATTCTTCTAGAATTCTTCTTCGAAGGAGATTTTCAGCTTGCGATTTTCTTTTTTCGACTGACCCTTCTCTTTCTTCACGCTTTGTCTCTTCATATTCCTTCATATAGGAATTGATGAAATCCTTGAGTCCTTTTGTTTGAGTTTCTAGAGATTCTTTATCAAAAGTTGATAAAGTCTCAAATCTCTGTTTGATTTGGTTTTCGTACTTAGTTTCTTCGATTATTTCATGTATTCTTTTTAGCTGTCCTTCAGATTTAATAAAAGTATCTTTCAATTCTTTTTGTTTTGATCGGATTATTGTTTCTCTAGTCTTGACGTCATTTACCCTCAGAAGTGATGTTCTAAGTTCATTTCCAAAATTATTGATGTAATCTTCAAGTGTTTTTAAATCGTTTTCTTCTATCTCAATCTTGTTTTTTTCGAGAAGTGAAAGGATTGCTTGATCCTCAATTGATTTGGAATTTTTTAGAGAATTTATTTCTTTCAGGGTTTTCAAAGCAAGTTCAAGGTACCTTTTTTGAAGTTTTGGGGTCATATACTTATCTGTCTGTAATTTCTCTTCCAGGTCTTTGAGTTCAGCTCCTCTTAGGTATTTTTCTTTTTCTTTTTTGAGTTTGTTTTTTGTAGTATTTGAATCAATTTCATTATTTCTTTTGAAAGAGTTGATTTTTTGGTGAAATCTGTTTAATTTTTCGAATAATTCGTTTTGAAATTCCTCTGGAAGTTTTCGGAAATCATCGTATGATTTGATTTTTTGTTTAGCCAAAGTGTCTAGAATATCAATCTTTTCTCCCACTAGGTTTGAAGGAAGATTTCTGTCAATTTTGTATAGACTTCTTACGAGTATTGCAAACTTTTGAGCTTGGACTTGTTGGAGTTTCTGTTCATATTTTTGGCTCCCTTCTTCAACCTCGATTTTTCTTCTAATCCTACTTTCAATTTTTCGTAGTGTTTGAATTTTTTCATTTGGTGTGAATATTTCTCCTAGTTCTTCTATCCGTTCGATTTTTTGTGAGATGTTTTGCAGATCTTTACTGATTAGTTTCAGGAGTTCTTCTTGTTTGGCCCCTTTTTTTTTGCTTTCTTCAACATGAGTATATAGAGCTTCAATTTCTTTTTCTGTGTCTTCGATAACTGGGTTATTTTGAAGATTTTTTGCGATGTCGGCATATACTTTTACCCATGAATCACCGGTTCCTTTTTTTTCAGAACTGTAGGCAATATCTTTTGAACTTTCTTGTCTAAGCGGTTGTTGTTGCATGGGCAGGTTATTACTCTTCTACTATATTAGCAGGTTTGACTGTTTGAGGATAGAAAAAAGAAATTTCAAATACTCAAAATTTTGTTGTTAGTGGTATATCCTATACACACAGATTGAAACTAACTGGTAGGAATTTTTTATGATAGTGAAAGCCTAGTGTTTTGGTTGAAAATGATCGAGAATAATGAGTGACAAATGTGCAAAGTAAATCCAATATTTTGCTTTGAGATTATCTGTTTACGAGAAACTTGACAAATTCAAAAACTCCTTTTCCACATTCAAAACTAGAGATAAATCCATTTTCACCTTTTGATTTTACAAGTTCTTTGATCTCCTGTTTTCCATTTGCAAGGGTCACGGAAAACCCAACTTCTTCAAGCATTTCTTTGTCATTGTAGCTGTCTCCAACCCCTATTACATTGGTCATCTCTATACCGATCCATTTGCATACTTGTTTGATACCTGTAGCTTTATTGACTCCTTCTTGTAGTATATCTACAGAATCTGGATTTTCAACTAGATACAACTTGAGCTCATTGACATCAATGATCTCTTTGAGCAATTCAGAAAGACGTGAGACATCTTTTGTGTGTTCAGGGTAAAGACAAAAAAGAGATTCCTTTGGTTCTTCCCATACAGTTAGTCCTGCAAAGTTCAAATATCCTTGCTTTTTTTTGTACAGATTGTAGAAAATATTTCGAAGAAGTCTAACATCATCTAGATGTTTGTCTGAAACCAAGGTTTTTCTGGTTTGGGGGTCATATACAACACCACCATTTTCTGCAACTATGAGTGTGTTTTTTTCTAAAAGACCAGACCACACAAGTCCACCTTGGATATACCAAGCGTGTTTTCCTGAAGCAAAACCGACTTGGATGTTGTTTTCTCTAAGCAACAAAATAGCATCTTTGCTCTCTTTTTGGATATTTCCTCCATGAGCGTTGAGTACTCCATCAATATCAAACATTATGAGTTTATATTTTTTCTTTTCTAGCTCCCTCATCTTTTTTTACAATAAATAAATGTTTAATAGAAGATTCTCTCTTCAAAGCCTCAAAAATTTTTTGTGTGAGTTCTTTATTTCTCGCAAATATCGCTACCGCACCCTTCCCTGCTCCGGTTGTTTTGCAAGCTAGCGCTCCCATCTCAAATGATTTTTTTATTATCAATTCATTGTCTTCTGTCAAAAATCCAAATTTTCTCATTATCTCATTGTTTTGATTGATTACTTCATAAAGTTTGGTTTCTTTTTTCTCAATAACTAATTTTTTGGCAAGCTGAGTGAGTTTTGCCTTTTCTTTCATTAAATTAACTATTTCTGGATCATTATTTAAATATTTTTCACTAACACTTGAATTTGTTTCATCTGAGCTTGCTCGAGTAATTTGGGGGATTGCTATAATGATATGAAAATCTGGCATATATTCATCAAGGGACTCAACCGTTGCGTAGGGTTCTTCTTCAACTGTTTTTGAGTAAATACCTTTTTGGCAAGTCTTCCCCTCAAAATCCATATAGATCAATCCTCCGAATACTGCTGAGTATTGGTCTTGGTGACCATTCACCGTTTGGAGTTTATATGACTCAGCTCTCTGTGCAAGTTCTGCGATATAGTACTTACTCCAGTTTAGAGAAAAGAGATTATTCAAAGCAAAGAGAGTTGATACCGTGAGAGGCGCAGAGCCTCCCAACCCTGAACCTTTTGGTATTTGTGTTTCGTATTCAATTCTGAATCCTTTTTGCTTTGATAGTTCGATGACAGCTTTGAATAGATCTAAATCTGTTCCATATGTTGGTTTAATGTATTCTTCCTCAAGATTTCCAATTTTGATTTGTATCAAATCTTTGTTTTCTATCCTTTGGACTTTTGCTGATGCTCTCAAGTTTATGGCCATTGACAACGTATGCATACCACACCAGTCAGTAGCACCTCCTGATAGATCAATTCTTGCTGGGGCCGAGTACTTTACTATTTCCAATATTTGAACTTAGCTAATAATTAATGTGAATTAGAAATTGAATAGAATTACGTTTATTCTCGTATCTCTAGGTAATCTAATTTAAATCAGGCTTTCTAATGTAAAGATCTTTTCTTTCGTTACTTTTTTACATTGCAAAAAAAGTAACCAAAAAAGCTAGTCACTGTACTCATATATTTGAATATCTAAATGTTCATTCACTAATTTTCACGTTATCACTAAAAAAATCTTAACGCTTATTTCACCTAGATATTCTAAATTCATTTCGTCACGTGACAATATTTAAACTCATAATCCATACTTGTTTTCAATTTTTAGTTAATTCATAACTTAGATTAATTATACAGATAACAAAAACAATAAATTTTTACATCTTGGGAATGCAAAATCTAGATTTTTGATTTTTATTTCAAGATAGCGAAAACCTTGGCCTTTGGGCCAAGGATGAGCGTGCCGCAGGCTCAAAGCAAACACAATACTTTGGCATTTATGCCGAAGTATTTTATTTAAAATACAG
>CAYSKC010000018.1:0-3985 GCA_964431615.1 uncultured Candidatus Saccharibacteria bacterium | reverse complement strand
CGTAACTCAGATTATTAGTTGTTTTGTGCAAGGATCTGGGTGTCTTCTGAATTGATTATATTGAGATTTTTTTTGGTGAGTGTAGGATCTTCTTGAAGAACTTGATCAAGATATGAAGCGGTTCGCATTTCATTGATTTCTGTTCGGATGAGTTCATTTTCAAGTTCAAGTTCGTTTTGCTCATTTTTGATTCTTGTAATATCAGCTCCTACTCTTCCTACAGAAGCAAGTTTAATGAATTGCACTGCTACAAATATAACTATGAGTCCGCCCACAAAAATGAATAATTTTCTTGAAGAATGAGCACGAAAAGTTTCATACCCTCTCTTGTATCTAGAGTTGTTCATACTAGTTAAAAGTGCAAACTTTTAATTAATTATATTTTTTTTATAACTCGTAACTTTGCGCTAGATGATTTTGGATTTGTCCTTATCTCCTCATCATCAGGCTTCAACATTTCTTTGATCCACACAGCTTCTCCCGATTTTACTTTACTTTTCATAAATTTCTTTACAATTTTGTCTTCTCCAGAATGAAAAGAAATTACTCCAAGCCTTCCATTGTGACTAAGTATTTCAAACCCTCTCTCCAAAAATTTTTCAAGGTTTTTTAATTCATTGTTAACTGCAATCCTCAATGCCTGAAAAATTCTGGCTTCTGGACTGTAATTTCTGTTATTTTTATCTATTTTTAGCTTTTGTACAACTTTTCTAATTATTTCAACTAGTTCCTCTTTTGTTTCGATTGGTTTCTTTTTTCTCTCAAATACAATTTCTTTAGCAATTGGTTTTGCAAGTTTTTCGTCAGAATATTTTTCAAAAATATAGACCAACTCTTTTTCAAACATACCGTTTACAAGATCTTTTGCTTTGAGGGATAGTGTTTGATCCATTCTCAAATCAAGTTCACCAAATTTTTGAAAACTAAAATATCTATTTAGTTGATCAGTAGAAAAACCCAAATCTGCGTATATCACATCAATTTTTTGATCTTTCCCTAAATAACATACTGCAATCTCTTCAATCTCAGAAAAATTTTTATTTATCAAATATACTTTATTTGTATTTTTTTCGAAATAATTATCAATCTTTTCAAACCCTTTCAATTTCAATTTGTTTTCAAAACATTCAATTGCTTTCTGATCAATATCTATTCCAATAAAATTTCCAGAGTTCGAAATGGCAAGTGCCTTCTCTGCATGTCCTCCACCTCCAAGTGTTGCATCAATCACATTGTCTTCATAATTGATATCAAGCAAGTCCACAAGCTCGTTCAATAATACTGTTTTATGTTTAAATTCCATAATTTATCCGACCAGTTTTTCTGCAATTTGACTTGCTGATAATTTTAAATTTGATAATTTTTTCGACCATTTAGCTTGGTCCCACAACTCAACCCAATCAAGAATTCCAATAAATACTACTTCATTTCTAAGTTCAGCATATTCGAGATTTGGTGGTGACAAAACAAATCTGCCTTGTTTATCTAGTTCTATTTCGCTTGCTCCCCCTACTATAAATCTTTTTGTATCACGAACAGATTTATTCAAAAATGGTTTTTTCTCTATCACTCGAATAAGTTTCTCCCATCTTCTTTTGTCTAAAATTATCAGACAATTTTCATAGCCCCGAGTAATTATGAAATTGTTAGAGAACTCTTCTCGAAATTTTTTTGGCAATGCAACTCTATTTTTATCAGTAATTTTTCCAAGGTACTCTCCAATCAACATCGTTATTTTTTATTGATATAAACTGGGCAGTATCCTGTATCAAATTTTTTCGGTGGTGAAAAGATGTGATTGAAGTTTCTTTGAAGTTATGTAGTGTTGCAAGAGTCATGTTTACTATTGTTTACTAAGCTATCTTAGTAAAAATAGTTAATAGTGCATAATTCTTCACCACTTTTCACCACCTGTCACCACTATAGAAAAAATTGGCAAATTGTTCAAGGACTTTGCGCCGAAAATAAAGCGAATAAAAATTAGTTGAATATGTGATATTAACTAAAAAAATATGTTATACAATCAAATGCCAAAAACATTGACAATATTTTATATTTGTACTATCATACTAGTATATGAAGGTTCAAAAAAAAGAGTTATTACAACAAATCTTATCCATAAAGGATGAAGATACGTTGAATAAATTTATGAATGGGATACTTACAAAAGCTGAATATGATGATTTGGTAACAAGATTGCAAATCGTGAAAAATATAAAAAGTGGGATGCCACACAGAGAGATTGCAGAAAAACTTGGTGTAGGAGTAGCAACTGTGAGTCGTGGATCAAAAGAAGTTCAGTCAGGCAATTTTGATATGGTTTAGAACGAAGATCGAATCTTTCAACTATGCTCAGGATGAAGAGCGAGGAACAAGTTGAGGGTGGAATAAAATTAGTTAAATCAAAAGGATGATTAGAATAAAAGAATTTATAAAACAAAATCAATGGTGGGGTAATACACTTCGGACGTGATTGCGTTTGATTTCGTAATATACAAAATCCCGCAATCGCGGGATTTTGTATTTTAGTCTTTAATTTGAGTTTTGTGTGAGTTTGAGTGACTTGACTTATTAACGAACGAATAACGTGTAACGAATAGCTAGGAACGAAAAGTGAAGAACGACTAACGAATTAAGTTTTATGTTCTAGTTTTTAAGTATGTTGTAATTTATAAAATTTGTATCTAACTACTTAATATAAACAAAGTGGAACTCGAAACAAAATCTTACAATCAAATAATTGAATCAGATAGTCTCGCCTCATTTCAAGAAGCAATTGGTATTCCAGCAAAATATGAAAATTGGGTAAAGGGGAGAGGTGCTCACATGGCTCCGGTTTTAGTTACACGTTTAGGTGAGCTTATGAAAATGGACAAAGATGATGTTTTGATAAATTCAATTCAAACAGCAATCCATTTTCACAAAGCACTAGGTGAAGATTATTCGATAGTTGATCCAGGTGATAATGAAACTTTGCAAGGCAAATCAATATTTTTGTATCGAAATAGTGAAGATATTGAAAAAGAGTTCTTGGATGTTCCCGATGTTAGCCTCATTGCAAATCCAAATTCAATGAAGACACTTGGAAAAGAAATCCTTCATCCTGAAGCAGTGTCAATCAAAACAGTAGTTGATCTTCTAGATTCAAATTCAATATATGGAATTCCGACAGCTATTGGAGCTCTTGCAACGTCAAGGGAAGAACTTGAGCGTGTAATTGGTTTATTCAAAGAAGCAGGAAAGGGGTGTATTTTCAAAGATCCAGGAGGAACTGATGGAAATGGGATTACGAGAGATATTGAGAAAATTGAGAAATATCCTGTGGTTGTTGAGGAAATGTTGGACATCGAGAAAACTATATCTGTACAGTATTTAAATGGTACGTTGGGAGTGATGCAGGAAAATCCAAAAGACAAAGAATCTGGGATAGAAAATGATAGAAGATGGAGGGGAAATACATTACCATTTAAAAATGGCGGGATGGAGAAGTTGCTAATTGGTTATGCTGAAATGTTTGCAACGTACCTTGAGAAACTAACGGGAAAAAAGCCGGTTATATTTGGGATGGATTTTGCAGTGTGCAAAGACCAAAATGGTCACGAAAGAATAGTATTCATTGACCCGAACATCCGAATGCCAGGGAATATGTATGTGTATTATCAAAAAGCACTTCTTGAGAAAGCTGGATACGAGGTACCATTCATTCAGACCTCTCTACTCTACGAAGATGAAGTCCCAAAATTGAGTGGATCTATTCTTCAAAAATTGCTTGATGAGAAAGGAATCGGAATTATTAAATATGATGAGAATAAAAATCCAAAATCCATCCGAACTGACGAAAACGGTCATCCTTATGGGATATTGTCTATAGTACAAGACCCGGGCTCAGTGGCAACTGAAACATCAAAAGAAAACAATTTGAGTATGGTGAGTGTTTTTGCAAACAGTGAGTCTGAAATGAGGGAGCTTGTGGATAAAATGAAGA
>CAYSKC010000017.1:0-10059 GCA_964431615.1 uncultured Candidatus Saccharibacteria bacterium | reverse complement strand
AAAAATAATAACTGTTTTATTAAGTATATAGAAATATACGAATTATTAAAATATAGAGCAAATTCTATACTTCCCCTTCCTCCCCCTTTCTAAAATAAAACCCAACCACAAACCCCAATGGGCCGGAGAGAACTCCAGAGATAGTAAGCAAGATATCTTGGAGATGTTTAGATTTGACATCAAGGGAAAGATTGTTAAAAGCTGCTAGCATGAATCCTGCTGTCAGCATAAAGAAAAACCCTACTATGAAAACAATAGCCAACAAACCCCTCGTGTTTTCCCTCTTCTGCTCAACAGCAGTCGGAATTACATTTTGAGATGTCATCGGATTGGTCAGAACCTCGAGGGCTTCATCCTCATCAAACTCTTCTTCTAATCCAGTAGATTCGTTTCGCTCCATTGATAATTCTCCATCATATGTTTCCAATTTTTCATACTTTTCATCCGGTTCAAATTCTGAAGTTGTTGTCATATTTAATTTTGAAATATTTAACCTTTGGGCAGAGATCTTTTGTTCTTGAATTGATCAAATTTCAGCAATTTTCCATCTTTTTCAATAGTCAATTTACCTCCAAGCGAATAGTTCAACAAAGTAAGGGCCTGACGAATAACCTCACCTGTGGACTGCACTCCGAGATTTTCTTTTAATTCATACAGTTCTTCCGCCGCAACCCCATCAAATTTGATTGTAATCGGATCGTCTTTTCTCTTCGTCATTAACTAGAGGATAATATGATGAATTATACTATGCACATTTCACAAAAAACAATTATTTATCGAGGTAGGGAAATTTTTTTAACTCAAATAGTCTTCCATAAATCCTGAATTGAATATCAAAAGACAATACTTAGTCCTTGTTTGTTGTGAATTTGAGTTGGTTTGATATCAAAGCATTTGCTCATAGACTACAATAATTTGTTCCATCACATTTTTCCATCTATAATTCTTCGCAAGTTTCGCTCCCTCAATTTTCATTGAAATCAACTCATTGTTATTTTCCAAAAGCCCACCCAAGACATCGGACCATTTACTTCCATCAAATGGAGCTATAAATCTTGCACATTTTTCATTGAGTATCTGAACTGGCCCACCAATAGTAGTTGCAATTACAGGAACACCCGAAGCAAGCGCCTCAAGCGGAGCAAGCCCAAAAGGTTCGTGAATACTTGGCAACACAAATAAATCTGCTATTGCATAAAATTTCCGTGCAATATCATGCGTCACATACCTACCAGTAATTATGACATTTGGATTGTTTCTATAAAGAACCCTCAATTTGTGCTCATACCCATCATCACCACCAGCAAATACAAAGAGTGTATCTCTGAGTTTATCTACGGCTGTAGTTAGATTTTGAAGACCCTTTACAAAATTGAGCCTCGAAATTGAGAGGACTATACCTTTCCATTTTTTCTTGGCAATTTTTTTAAAATCCAACTCCTGTTCTGTCGAAACATATTTTGGCATCTCCTCTTCCATCCATTTTTTCTTCTCGACTTCAACTTTTTCATAAAACACATCATCGATACCATTGGGAATTACAACTATTTTTGAATTCGGAATTTTGAATTGTGAATTAAGGATTTCAATCTCTGAAGGGAGGAGGGCAATTACTTTGTCAATATATTTACTAAACCACTTTCCTATTGTTTTGTCGTGAATTTTGACAAACAGTTCAAGTAACCCAAAACGAATATTTGTTGTAAATGGATTGTGTGTTGTCACCACAACCTTGCATCCAGTAAATCTCTTGGCTATGAGAGCTAGATAAATTTCAAATCTTCGAAAACCATGGATATGAATAATATCAGGTTTGCTTTTCAAGAATCCTGCAAGCATCATTGGAGCAATTTTGTAAAGTTTACTGATAGATAGCCATGTTTTGAATCTAGTAACTTTTACACCATCCACAACAGATGTTTTTGCTATAATTTTTTCTCCAGTTCTCCCTGAATTTGTAGTATATACCTCAACATCAAATCCAAACTCCTTGAGTCTTTTTGAAATTTCTAGAGCCTGAATCTCTACCCCACCAGTCACAGGATGAAAAAAAGTTGATACCTGAATAACCTTCATTAAACCTTAAAATAATTAAAATATTGATATTTTTGTATTTTACTAATAATACAATAAATTTTGACAGAGTAAATTATATAACCTATAATGTATTATGGAAAATGATTTTGTGAATGAAAAAGAAAAAAATGTAGATTTTTATCCTGCAACACTTCAGTGTATTTGTCCCGAAGATCCAGAACCTTCTTCAAAAATTAAATTATTTATATCTGAGAATAGTACTTATATAGATCTTGGTAGATATACTATCGCTCTAGAACCATCAGAATTATTATTGGAAGCAGGTTATCTTTTTCCCACAAATATCTACATAAATGACGCTGATACTGGAGTAACTTTTTGTGATAACTACAATCAAATGAGATTTGAAGGACCATTTGGGTATTTTTCAGTTGCTCCAAGCGAAGATTTCACAAAACTGGAAATACGTTCCAAACTTCCCGATACTTTTGAATTACGAGATATTAATCTAAATTTTGATATAGATACCTCAGCTCTTAAAATCTTGGGTGAGTGGGTAGTTGACTTATAACAAAATATTCCAGAATTTTCTGTTAAATTATCCCAAAATAAAGTTATAACTCAAATTTAGACATCTTTTGTAAACACAAATTCTTTGCCATTGAAATCCACAAGTATTGTGTCACCTTCTTTGAATTCATCCGAAAGTATTTTCTTTGAAATTGGATTTTCTAATTCCCTCATAATCGTCCTTCTAATTGGTCTTGCGCCAAAGAGAGGATCATAGCCCATTTCAAATATTTTCTTCTTCGCTTCAATTGCCATCTCCAACTCTATGCCTTGCGCACGAAGTAGATTTCTCAAATCCTCTACTCTCAAATCAACAATTTTGAGAAGTACCTCTTCACCTAGTTTATTGAAAATCACTACTTCATCAATTCTATTCAAAAATTCTGGTCTAAATACTTTTCTTAGCTGAATCATTAGAGCATTTTTCATATCTTCCCAACCAACCTTTGGAATTTCTGGTAAATCCTCTTCAGCCCTTGTTTTCATTTTGATCACACCAGTTTCTGTCTGTTTTGCTTTTTCAGTTTTTACGAGTTTATTTCTAACTTCAGCCATCTCGTTTTGGCTAATTGTCCCCAGTATCAGATCAGAACCTACATTACTTGTAGCAATTATTATGGTATTTCGAAAATCCACAGTTCTTCCTTTAGCGTCAGTAAGTCGTCCATCTTCCAATACCTGCAATAATGAATTGAAAATATCTGGATGAGCCTTCTCAATTTCATCAAGAAGAATTACTGAATAAGGCTGACGTCTAACTTTCTCAGTTAACTGACCCCCTTCTTCATAACCTATATATCCGGGTGGAGAACCGATCAATTTGGAAACTGAATGTGCTTCCATGTATTCACTCATATCAAGCCTCACCATTGCACCTTCGTCTCCAAAAACAGCCTCAGCAAGAGCCTTTGTAAGTTCTGTTTTTCCAACTCCGGTTGGTCCCAAAAACATAAATGATGCAATAGGTCGATTCGGATTTTTCAAACCCACTCTTGCTCTTCGAACAGCTTCTGATACAAGCTTGACTGCTTCATCCTGGCCCACAACCCTTGTTTTTAGTTCACCTTCAAGATTCAACAACTTTTGTCTTTCTTCTTGTTTCAACTGAGTGATCGGAATCCCAGTTATATTTGAGACCACTTCAGTTATTTCATCAAGTCCAACTGTTGGAGTCCCAGTTCCAGTCTTCTTCCTCCATTCTGCTTCAAGGGGTTCTAGGTCCTCCTTCATCTTTTCTATCTCAACCTTGAGTTCTGCAGCCTCCTTGAGCTTTTGAGCTCTAGTAAGAGACTCACGCTCACCTTCTAATTTCTCAATCTCGTGCCTCATTCTTCTCATATTTTCAGGTTCCGAAGTAGTTGCCAGCCTCAATTTGCTTGAAGCTTCATCAATCACATCGATTGCTTTGTCAGGGAGAAATCTATCTTTGATAAACCTGTTCGACAGATTTGCAGCTGATTCAAGAGCCTCGTCTGAAATTTTCAATCTATGGTGAGCTTCATATCGATCGCGAATTCCTTTCAAAATCTGTATTGTTTGCTCAACTGTTGGTTCTTTTACAAGTATTGGCTGAAATCTTCTTTCAAGAGCCGCATCTTTTTCAATATATTTTTTGTATTCACTCAGTGTTGTGGCACCAATCACATGAAGATCTCCTCTGGCAAGTGTTGGTTTGATCATATTCGAAAAATCAAGTTCTCCTTCTTTTGCACCCGATCCTACAATCGTATGAAGTTCATCTATAAACAAAATTATCTCGCCACCAGCTTTTTCTATTTCTTCAATTAGTTTCTTTGCTCTTTCCTCAAATTCTCCCCTAAATTTTGATCCCGCAACCAACATTCCAAGATCAAGAGATTTCACTCTTTTTTCTTTCAAAACCTCTGGAATATTTCCTGTCACCATTCTTTGAGCAAGACCTTCTGCTATTGCAGTCTTCCCGACACCGGGCTCTCCAATCAAAACAGGATTGTTTTTCTTTCTTCTCGATAATATCTCAATCACTCTCGTGATCTCGTCTGAACGACCTATAACAGGATCAATTTTGTTCGCCTCAGCAAGTTCTGTCAAATCTTTTGAAAATTTATCTAAGGTTGGAGTATTTGATTTTTTGAAAACACCCGTTCCTTCTTTCTTCCCATCTCCAACAAGTTTTACGACTGCTTGCCTTGCTTTTGTATGAGTAATCGCATATTTTGAAAGTATTTGTGAAGCCAACCCCTCACCTTCCCGAACAAGTCCAAGCAAAATGTGTTCAGTTCCTATGTATTTATGACCTAATTCTCTAGCTTCTTGAAAAGCCAGTTGAATCACAAGCTTTGCTCGAGGTGTGAGCGATATTTCTTCTCCTTCATAGCCACCCGTGAGTGCTTGTGCATCGAGATAGCCAACAAGAGCTTGCTTGTCAACCCCCATATCACCAAGCACACTGATCACAAGTTCGTCGTTTGATGCTAGGGCATATAGAAGATGCTCTGTATCGATTGCTCTCTGTTTTTTTTCGAGAGCATATTTTGCAGCTTCTTGAATCATGTTTTTGGTTCTTTCTGCAAAAAACTGACTTATATCTCGTTGTTCTCTTCCATGAAAACCATTTCCATAAGGATCATCTGGCTGATTATAAGGATTTACCATAATTTGTATTTTAACTTCTAATTACTCATTACAAGAATAGTATACGAGCAGTCAATATTAATTTCAATTTTGCTAAATAATATCAAATTTAGCAGTTAAGGTCAATGAGTGCTAATTTTCAAAAATAGACTATCATAATTAAATCTTATAGAATGTTTAAAAACAAAGCATATGCAAAACAACCAAAAATTCCCAAAACAATATGAACAGGCTCGAGAACAGATTGAAACTGGCAGAGACAGACTTACAGAAGAGAAACTGAAAGCTCTTGATACACAATTATTTCTTCTTGAAAAAAAACTAGGGATGAAAAATGGTGTGTTAACTCAAGAAATTTCAAATATCGACTATTCGAATTCATCTCATGAAAATATATCTGAAGCAATTACTGAAGAGAGAGCAACAGAACACACAAAAAAAACTCAACATGAACTTCTCATTCAACAAATTGATGCTAAAATCAAATACTTGAGGATATTATGTTCTGAAGGAAAACCAATTGACAAAGAATTTGATCGATTTGTTGAAGAATTATCAATTTTGATAAGGACAGGAAAACTATCAATGCATGAAATAACAGAAATTTTGAGTAAAACAATTGAGGTTCAAAAAATCGTGTACCAACCAGTCGATAATTCTTTGCCACTTGATATAAATGAATCACCCCAAACCAAAACCTCAGCTGAAATCATTCAACTAATTGACGAAAACTCCCAAGCAGAAAAACTAGGAGAATTAGAAAGAGAAAGAAACGAACAGATCCATAGATTAAATACTCTTTTGGCATATGAAAGAGACTACAGACTCACACAGGATCCAGAAAAACAAGAGCAAATAAGTCAAGAAAAACTAGAAGAATACACTCATACACTCCTTGAATATTTGTATCCAGATCAGGCAGAAAAATTATCACAAAAAATCCGTATAGTGACCAGAGAACAATTCGCAGAAGATTTTTTGAGGGAATACCGAAAACAGCTTGGTCAAAGACTATCACCCGAGGAAGTTGAATTGGTGATTTCTAGTGAGGATACCCAGACAAGGATCAATAGAGCAGTCGGTGTTTTCTGGCGTGACTCAGAAACAGTCTACGTGAATCAGGATAAAGCTTTACATAAAAAAGAAACTCAAGAGCCAGCAGAGATTGAAACAAATCCAAATTTTCTCAATCTTGAACTTATGGGATTTAGAAATACAGTCGTGCATGAAACTCAACATGTCCTATCCAGCCACAACCTGGAAATGTCTGATTCAGTTAAACAAGATTTTGCAAAACTTCTACCAAATGGTACAAGATTTATTGATATGTGGTGTGAAGCAGGTGTTGCAATTAAGGTTCTTGTAGAACATGAAGGACAAAGAAAATTGCTTCGATACAGTGGTCTAAATGAACTTCTGACACAAACATTTGCTGAAAAGGCAGTTCGAGATAACGGTTTGACAATGATGGAAGGATTCAAGCTTTCAAAAGATGCAAGAACTATGATGGAACTTGCAAATAGACTTGGTATTACTTACGACGAATTACATGATGCATACTTTGAAAAAGGTCCGGAACCAATTCTTACTCTCTTTACAGAATACTTTGATGGAAATACACAAAAAGCATATTCTTTTTACATGGACATGGATAATCTGTATCACAGGAAAGCAACTTTCGATGAAATAATGTCAAGATATAATCTAAAACAGTAGTTTACTTCGTTACAATACATTGAGTTTTTTTTTATAAACGCGAAATACGACCAGAAGCAATCGTTACGCAGTATAAACTTAACATCAAAGAAAGAAAAGACAAACAAGAGGTTTCACACATAACTATAATGCCAAGATACCAACTGTCTGCCGAAGGAATGTACCCTCAGTTAATAAAAATTTAGTGCTTATTGCTATAATTTTATTGCAAACGATAAACTACCTACCTAAGTAAACAGAAAATAAGTGGAATTTTTATTATTGGAAAACCCTAGAAATATTACTTAACCAATTTTTTTGAAAAAACTGAAAATATGGATGAACCCATTCAAAGATATCAAGATATTATTGATAAGATTAAAAGAGAAAAACAAGCTCTTATACCTAAAGAATTTTCGTCTCTATTGGATAAGCTTCAAAACTTATCAGAGGTGACAGGAATAGATCCACACGACATCATATCAGAAATTTTACAGCCCACGAGTAGTGAAAAAATAGGGGATATAATAATTACCGAACATGATCTAGAAAAAAATCCTTCAGAAGAAGAAGAATTTATAAACATAGACTACAACGATATTCATGCCGAGGTCATCAGGCAAATAAACAATACAATTCTTAATTGGAAGAGGAATACACCTGAAATCCCTCTATGTTTTAACAACTCTGAATATCCAGGACAAGTTGGAGAAACAATAAAAATACTTCAAACTTTAAGATTATCTACTCAGGAATTAGCAGATATGGGACTTAAATACGAGGGAAATAAACTTATTTTAATTCCATTAAATGAAAATTCCTTACTAGAATATTCAGGTAACGTTCTTGTCCACCAAGGCTATGCAGACAGTCACAGTCCAGGTGGTTTTGATAATATTCAAAAACTCAAAAGGGATGGCATCTGGGGAGATACAGAAGGATTTACTTATTTAGCACCAGCAAGTGATACTTCCGTAAAACCAAACTTTGTTTTTCGTGAAGATTCAGACAGACGTGTACCTGTTAAAATATATATTGATACTAAAAAGTTACTAAAATGGAGAAAGGTTTATTTAGATCCAGAACAATACATGGAAAAGAAAAACAGGGGAAGCATTCCCAAAAATGCATTTATTATAACTGGGGGGATTCCTGCAGAAGTTATTTTATTTGTTTCAGATAAACTCATTTAAATGCTTACATATTTAGTAATTATTTCTTGTTATAATCACTCCGTTAATTGTTATTAGTATTAAAGTTTACATGTCGGATAATAAACCACAAAACTTCTATCTCACCACAACCCTTCCATACGTCAACGGGCTTCCACACCTTGGTCATACACTTGAATTTATCCAGGCTGATGTTATCGCTAGATACCAGAGACAAATCGGTAACAGTGTGTTTTTCAATACAGGAACGGATGAACATGGTCTCAAGATGTATGAGAAAGCAAAAGAGGAGCGAATTTCAGCACAAGAATATGTTGACCGAAATGCTCGAAAATTTATTGAGTTTTGCAAAACGCTGAATATTTCATACGACAGATTTATCAGAACAACAGACTCTGATCACATTGTCTCAGCACAAAAATTCTGGAAAGCAAGTTTAGAAAACGGGGACATATACAAGAAAAAGTATGAAGGACTCTATTGTGTCGGATGCGAAGAGTTTAAGACCGAAAAAGACTTGGTCGATGGAAAATGTCCCAACCACAATAGAGAACCAATTGTTCATTCGGAAGAAAACTATTTTTTTAGGTTTTCCAAATATCAGGAGAAACTTCTGGCTCTTTACAAACAAAACCCAATTTTTGTGAGACCGGAATCAAAACTGAAAGAAATGATTTTATTTGTGTCAGGTGGACTTGAAGATTTTTCCATCTCAAGAAGAAAAGAAAATCTCCCATGGGGAATTGATGTGCCAGATGATCCAGAACAAGTAATGTACGTATGGTTTGATGCTCTAGTAAACTATGTTACAGCAGTTGGTTTTGGGAAAAAAGATGAGGAGTTTGGAAAATGGTGGCCAGTTATTCAGCTTTGTGGTCCAGACAATACAAGATTTCAATCGGCTATGTGGCAGGCAATGCTGATGTCAGCAGGACTTGATCCAAGCAAACAAATACTTGTTCATGGAATGATACTTGGTGAAGATGGAAAAAAGATGAGTAAAACATTGGGAAATGTCATATCTCCCTTTGATTTGATTGAAAAATATGGCATAGAAGCAATACGATACTATATGATTGCAGGTATCCCAACATATTCTGACGCATCATTTAGTGCAAAAGAACTTGAGTCAAGATACAAGGCAGATCTCCAAAACAATTTTGGCAACCTCCTTAATCGTGTTATTACCCTTTGCAAAAAATCCAAAATAACTGATCATTCAAAATTCATAAATCAGAATTCTCTGCCCGAGGCGTCTGCCTTGTCGTCAGACAGGGATCCGCCTTTGGCGGAAGAATTCAAAAATACGGTCGATACAAAGATTACACATTTCAATGAACTAATGAAAAGCTTTGATCTATATGAAGCTTATCAAGAGATAAAGAACCTAACTGACTTCGGTAACAAATACATTACAGAAAAAGAACCATGGAAAAAAGAAAAATCACAAGAAGAAACTTCCGAAACTCTAAATAATCTTGTTTATCTTCTTGAAAAAACGATAGAAGCCTATAAGCCATTGCTACCAGAGGCAAGCGAAAAGGCTGAAATAGCATTATCTGGAATGGAAAATATTATACTGTTCGAAAGTTTTGAATAAATTTGAAACTTCATTCAAGTTTCATATTACTACCAAAAATTTTGCATCTACGACACAGCTCATTTGTTTCTCTATTACATGTACATGGAATTGAACTTATTTTCGAAATTCTAGGATTACTGAGCCTGTTTTCAACTTGACCCACTACTCTGGGTCTTTGACCTTGCATTATTGCTCCAGCCAGAGGACAACCAGTGATAAATGTTTTATCCAATAACATTCCTTCAGGACCAGAAAAACGACCATCTAAAGAGTTTGCAACTTGAAATTTTTTTTACGATGGACTGGTTAAAGAATCTAATAAATCAAAACTCATTATTCAACATCCATCATTCCTGTTTTTGTAGCCATTGCATATTCTCTTAGCTTTTC
>CAYSKC010000016.1:0-10085 GCA_964431615.1 uncultured Candidatus Saccharibacteria bacterium | reverse complement strand
TTTTATCTTCCTTGTATTTTTTGAGTTTGTCCTCCCATAAAAATTTCTCTAAAGCAAAAGCAGAAAACCATGCCCCAGGAGTCATTATTTTCTCTCTATGAAGAGCTGGATGGAGATAATCATTCCATATAGAAGTGTCATGGTCAGGAAATTCTTTTGAATTGACTGGAAGGTTTTTCATTTTTAGAAAACTTTCAAGTTCTATCCTCTGCCTACCTTTTCCTCCCCCATCAATACTATCTAAAACAATAAACATAATAATAAAATAATAAATAATCTTAAACAGATATTATTTATCTAATTTGATCAAAAGAATTTGTTGTCGGGATTTTAGCAAATATAAGAAGCGAATCAAACCATGAATTGATTTTTAGTAAGTATTTTTTATTAATTTACGACATCATATACATAACACCAATTGTGTATAAAAACAGTATAATCTGTACAGATAATTTATACAAAACAACAAACGCCTATGTGAGGAGGGTGTTTTAGAAAGCTACTAATTGAGTATTGGGTCGACGTCTGGATCTAAAAAAGCTTCTTGATCAATTATTTGGATTTCATTTTCACTTCCAATCTCGTCCTCTTTAGATATTAAGTCTTCTTTAGATTGCTCAAACTCATCATTAAATTCCGTTTTATCTTCAACTTGCTCATCAGACACAATTATTTCATGGCTAGAACCATCCACCACTTCCTCACCAATAGTTTCATCTTCAAAATTATGTTCTTCAACATCAAATACATTATTTTCTTCTTCAGGAATAAAATCATCCTCATCAATTTGTTGAAGCAAATACGGACTTTCATTGATTTTAATTTCTCCTAAACCTCCGTCACTATTAAATATCAAACCCTCTTCCGATGCAAAAGCATGCCAATTAAACACAATTGTCTGATCTGTATTTGATTCAAGCCTTATGATAAACCCATTTATACTTACATCTTCAACAGCATACCTATCATAAAATCCAATAGGCGAGACAACCACAATTGGTTGGAAAGCATAGGATTCAGAGAATATCACCCTTACTTCCTCATCTCCTTCACGTATAATTGCTTGCCCAATACTATCCTTTCCAAAATAAGTTTTTCCAATTACTTGAAGCTCATTCTCTATTTTCATATTTTCTTTGACTTCTAAAACACCCTTCCATTCAATACCGACTAAATCTCCCTGTAAAGCCTCACCATCAAGTGTATCTTGTATAACACTTTCATCTGATACTATCTCATTGATTGAAGAATCAGAAAAATCTGAGATATAAGTCAAATTCACAAACATCATTACCCTTCCTTCTCCTACTTTCATTCTCATCGGTGCAATAAGTTGATCCACAACATTGGATATATTTTCCAAAGTAATCCTTTCATCAACTATGTCAGTAACAATTTCATTTTGATTATTTAAATTTATATTCTGAACTTCCTCAACAATTGAGGATACCTCTTCAATTGTTGCTTGGATTTCTTCTTTTGCAAGTTCAATGTTTTCGACAACATTGTCCGAATCTCCAAAAGATCCAATATCAAAATCTTCAAGAGCAATACCAATGCTCATTCCCTGCTCACAATATTTTGGACCACAGGCCGACATAGCAAAACCAGGTATAGAAGAAGCAACAAGCCTATCACCTTTATAAATAGGACCATTTTCAGTCGTCACCTTCACAGGAACCCTTCCTGCCAAAGCCACTGGTCGTAGCTTTTCATTATCCTCCCACTCACTCAAAGTAACACCCGGAGTAGTAGCAACTACACCCATAACATTTTTTTCGTAATTTTGTGATGATTTTGCAATTTCAATACCGTTTGAAAATACGGGAAATACAACATCTCCAGCAGAGATTTCAGGATCAGATGTGGCATAATTTTCCGAAACATTCACATTCGCAATTGATGCTGATTTTGCATAATATTTTGCAGCATAAACATTATTGAAAAACTCAGTCTGAGATCCAATATCTACTCCACCGACATACTGCCCATCCCCCTCATTCAGTACTGGACTCTCAGAAGGACGGAGTGAGTCATGGACAATTCCGTCATTGGGATCATAAAAAGCAGTTGTGACAAATATCTGAATAGTTGCAATATTTGAACTAGAAGTCCAGTCTTCTAAAGCCTTTCCAATAACAATACCGGACTTTATTGCTTTCTTTGCCAGCCCAGGAATATTTGAACTTGTAATATAATCTCCAGCAAATATCTCATCAGACAGTGGATCAATTTTTACTGGGACTCTTCCTGCAAGGGCTACAAGAACTGGTATTCCTTCAGAATCTATTTGTTCATAACCAATTACCTGTCCAGCATTCGTAGATATAACACCCAGAAGGTTATTTTCATATTCACCAATTGATTTCTTAACCCCAGCATAAAGAGAACTATCGACTGATACAACTTCACCAGCTTCAATCGAAGTGTCCTTTGTATAGTAAATTTCAGCAACATCTGCCCCAGGAGCTATGATTTTGGCGATACTTAGTGAACTTGAATCTTCAACCGTTCTCATAGTTCCATTTCCTGAATATCTTACAGCCCTGACTCTCAAAAGATTTGTATCTTGAAGGTTTCGGACAATTGTTCTTCCACAACTCGCGTTCCCGGCAGTACCACTCGTTCGAGAATATGTGAAACAACTGGTACCATCTATCTCACCAAAACCCCCACCAGTATCTTCTTCAAGCCAGCAACGAGTTATACTATTTGTATTGTTCGTATTTGTGGCAATTCCACAAGAAAATGTGACTTGATAAGTACCATCCGAATTTATAGTGACATCATCATTTGTTGAGAGTGTATAATTTGTACTCGATCTTCTTGTGGTATCGAGATTGATTGTAATCGCTGTGGTTGTGAAGGTCTGACCTCCAGTATTGTCAAAGACATCAAATACTGCTCCCTGATCTGTCCCACAATTTAAATTTCCATTGGCATCAGAATAAACAATGTCACAACTTGCTAGCCCAGTAATTCTTGCATCCCCAACTACATGCAAATTTGTAGATGGAGCATTTGTCCCTATCCCAACATTTCCTGAAGCATCTACTACAAATGGTGTTGTATCACTTCCCTCATCCTCAACAACAAACAAACCAGTGCCCAGATTCGTAATTGTGTAAGAAGGATTGTCAGTTACATCAAGTGTAAAGTTATATGAACCATCATCACTAATTGTCAAAAAAGTTGTGTCATTATCCTGAAGGACAAAATCTCCAGTATTTTGGAGATCAAATGTAATATTACCTGTTACAGTATTGATAAATTCTAAACCGGCCAAGTTATTTACATTCATAATTTTATCTGTATCATTTGTGTATGCTACATCGAGTGTTGCCAAACCTCCTCCAATACTATCAATCTGCTTCCAGATGGATCCATCACAGATATAGGAAAATGTATCGGTCGTATTGTGATAGAGTTTTCCTTTAAGTGAAATATCACATACAGGAGCCACAGACAAATTTTCAATTCTCATTTTAATTGCTTCAAAATTGTTCAAATCTATATTGGATCCGAAATCGACATTTCCATCCACCTCAAACGTACCTTCTACATACAAATCCTCCCCATTCAATGACAAATTTGGGGTACCATTTCCAATTTTTAGACTACCAGTAAGGATGCTGAATATATCGATCCCATTAACCATCGAAAAAACCGAAGCCCCATTATTGTCAATAGTAACCCGAGAAACTCCTCCTACACTGAATCCCAAAAGATCTGGAGAGCTTGTCCCATCCTCATTAATATGAATAATAGTATTTGTGATGTTTCCAGTTGTTTGATCCGAAGTAGGAGAAATTTGTACAAAATCACTTGCTAATTTGCCACCTAATGCCTTTGCATTCATTGCGTAGGCTACTGAAGTAAATCTCAATCTCGGATTATCAAATATTTCTTCATACCCATCAAAATAAAGACCGTCTCCTGCAATTCCATTTGCATCCATTGTTACTTCAAGATAAATACTATCATCATTAAAATCGATAGCTGTACCGAAAGGGTTTGAACTTCCAAGTTTGATTGAAATCACTCCATCATTTAGACTTACTCCAGACTGAGTTTCTTGCCAGAGTTCAGTACCTCCAATTGATTGGTCAAATATCCGAAAACGAAAATTACAGCTTCCTCCACAGGTAGCAGTTGAATTTGTTCCATCTGTATTTACAATTTTTGCTTGAAAATTGATTGTTTCATTAATACCCGTTGCAGAATGTACAAAAAAAGTATGTGAAACAAAAAGAGGAAAAAAAACTAGAAAGGAAAAAAGAATAAAGAAAATCCTTTTAATAAATTTGTAATTAATACTCAAAAAAGTGCTCATTTATCAAGGCATTTCAAGAAAATAGTATTGTGCATATAACTAAGGAGTCATTCTCTCCCATAAACAAAATAAGAAAAAACCGTGCAAAAGTCAAGAGTTTTAATATTATGCAATGAAATGTATAAAGATGATATACAACATTTTGGATATTATCTATCATCAACACTTGACAAAACAAAAAAAATAATTAATTATGTAGTGGGGTCGAGTTTTGTACTTTTTCTTACTGGGAATTTGCCTCTGTTTTCAAACAAGCAACCCAAAATTCAAAGCATTAAGCAAAAAAATCTATACAATCTCGAGCTGCATTTTTAACCGTTTTACGGACTAATTTTACTTACTGCCTTATGAAAAAAAATTTTTTCAAAAAAGCAGCAGCAAGCGTGTCTGCTCTTTCTCTTTTGATTGCACCTTTTGCAACAAATTTTTCAAATGTATATGCTGCATCTCTTACAGATGTAGAAGTAACACTTACAAATGAAACGACTAGTGCAACCGATAATGCAGTCATTACCTTCACTCCAAATACAGCAATTTCAAACGGATCAGTTATTGAAATAGCATACGATCAAGCATCAGCAGGTCCTAATGGGTTTGATGGAGGTGCCGAACTTACAAATGCTGATATCACTGTATCTGGGACAAATATAACATCTTCAGCAGAATCTGATTTTGCTGATGGATACTTCAAAAGTACATTGACAACTAGTGCAGATGTTACAACAGTTGTGACAATCACAATTGACGGAACAAATGAGCTCACAAACCCAACAGCAGCAGGAAATTTTAATTTTTCTGTTGTTGTTGATATTGGAGGAGCAGGCACAACCTATGATTATGGAGCAGGACTTGCATACGTTGCAAACGACAATGATGTTACAGTCACAGCAGTAGTTCCTCCTATTTTGGATATGGAACTTTACCAAACAGGGAGCGACTCTGAACTTGTAGATCCAAACTCTTGTGATTTAGGAGTTCTGTCTCTAAATACAGTGAAATCATGTAATTATGATATTGGATTTGCAACCAACAATACTGCAGGACTAACAATCAATGTCGTCAGAGACGCACTTCTCAATAGTGGTACAAATGACATTGACGATGTTTCTGATGGTGCTGTTAGCGCTGGAAACGAAGAATATGGTTTTCAGATAACAGATATTGGTGCAGGATGTTCTGCAATTGCACAAGGAAACTATGGCTCTCAAGACGAACCAGTACCAGGAAGTACAGCTAATTTTATAGTATCAAGTGCTGTATGTAATGGAACAACCGCTGGTCAGTCAGCCAAAAGAGCAGAAGTTACACATAGTGCATCTATGGATACAGACACGATCGTTGGCGCTTATGATCAGATTGTAACGTATACAGCTTTCACAAACTAGAAAACTTGCAGCTGCAAAATGATTTTCAACAAGAGCTCTCGACCAGAGAGCTCTTTTCTTGTATATTGTTTCTTCATACATTATTAAACTGAAATGAAACAATTTTTAAAAATCTTTCTAGTTATCTCATTTTTTATTCCGTTGTTTCTTTTGTTGAGAATAAACCCCTTTGCAATCCCGATTAGTCCCGATAAATATTATATTGATGGATCGAATCAACAGGAACTTTCTCAAGAACTCACCATCTATGGACGAGAAGAACTGGCTGACGAACAAAAACTTTATTTTTCAGTTATTGGAATGAAAAAATTTGGAGAAGAACACGAACGCGAGTTCTATATTCCCAACCCAAATGATGATTCTGAAGCAGCAAATTGGGTCAAACTCAAGTTTGAAGAAGCAGTAATCAAACCAGGAGATACCATCATTCTCCCATGGACAATAAAAATTCCAGATAATATGGAATGTGCTACAAAGACAGCAGCAATAATGGTTTCTAATTCTCTCCCCAATCCTTCCTCTAATCAAACGGTCGTATCGGTTGAGAAACAGGTTATCAGTCAAATCCATATCAACCTTGAAGATGAAGAGGGAAGTTGTATTGAAAGTTTGTCTCTAGTTGATTTTTTTGTAAACAGAAAATTCAAAGTATTCAATTATGATAATATTCCATTCAGTACAAGAATTGAAAATTCAGGTCTTGTTCTTTCACAAAATCCAAAAGGTTTCATTGAAATTTATGGAATGGGAGACAAAATTTCAATTCCATTTAATGAAGAAAGTTTAGACATTTATCCAAAAACAACAAGAAAATTTTCTAATACATGGATTGATCCCGATTATCCACATAATGGAAATTTCTTTCAAAAAATTAGCTATGAATTAAGCCATTTAAGAATAGGCAAATATGAAGCTAGGTTGGGAATTACGAAAAATATTGACCAACAGATCATTGCATACGAAACATTCTGGATAATTCCATGGAGAATCACTCTAATTCTAGGTTTGATAATAGGCATAACAGCCCTTGTTGCATCGCGGAAGAAATCAATAACTTCCCACGAGAGTAAACGAAAGTAAATCAGAATAGTCTCCTCCAGCAGGTGTAGATGTATCAGATTTTGCTTTTAATTGAAGACTTCCTCGACCAGAATAAACTGGATTGGAAGAGGTTGAAAAAACCTCTACTGCCAGAGAAGAAACACCACCAACTATTTCCCCTACTCCATCGAAAGATGGGTTTGGCAGAAGAGGTCCTAGGTATAATTCAGATGATCCATATTCCTGCAATCCGAATCCTTCAGAAACAGAACTTAAATCCTCATCTGTTGAGAAAATTGTATATGAATTGGAAACACTATTTATTCCGTTATGTTGATCTTTTACGTATAACCCCAACCCACCTTGGGCATTTGTTCCAATATCAAACCAAATCAGATCATCTGCTGTTGTGACCATTTGAGGAGATAATTTCCCAATATTTATTGTATAAGGACCACTATTTTCATCCAAGATTCCTTCAGTACCAGAAATATCAATATCAAATCGAATCTGCGGTAAAGAAGTTGTTGCTGACACATTTTGAGGACTTGGTTTTGTCTCTGTAAAATCCCCATGAAGTGCAGTTGCTCTAATATAGTAGGTGGTATCGGGAATTAGCCCTACCAAATTAAAATTCGATACTGTCCCTTCCCAGACAGTCTCGGTTAAATAATCATTGATATCATGAGTACTTGAATCTTCGATTTGGAAAGTTGAACCATCCACATAATTGTACGTTGTCCATGTGGGATCTACTGTGATTTGGATTGAATATAAAGTATCAATCGGATTGTTTTGGGAATCAATCTCAAACCGCGCTTTGTCATAGCATCCACCAGTACCACATATCATAACCATACCATCAGGATTGATATCTGCATCCAAACAATTTGTTGAGCCACTAGTTGAAGTTTCAAAGCAACTGATCTTCGGTATATGAGCTTTGATAACATTAACAAAACCAGGCTCAATCGCATATGTAGAAGATAAGAGTCTTTCATCGCTGACTTGCCCAAGAGTCCCCAAAATAGAATAATTTGTGGACGAACTAATATCCCCACCACTACCTATTTCTGCACCAACTAATTTAAAATTATCCGAACTTGATTCTTCAGCTTGCAAAGCCAATAGCGAAGAAATCATTAATAAAATGAGTGAACTAAATAAAACAAATAGCAATTTGAATTTTATTTTCATAAAAACAATCTCAATATCAAAAATAAGATATCAAATACAGATTATTACATCAAATCGAAAAAGAAATGATATAGAATAATATGATGGAAAATACCAAAAAATTACTTAAAATTAACTTCATTGGATTAATATTGATTGGAATATCAATTCTCCTTTCAGTTTCATCAATGATTATTATTCAAACTACACACTCTGGAAAAGTATTGAGTGAATCTGTAAACATAAGCTCCAATGTATATGGCTGTCAGATGAATCTAGTAGTAGAACCTGAAGAACGATTTCTTGATAATTGGACAACCGATGTTTTAGTAAAAATCTATGATAATACAAATATGATCAACTATGGGACCTTCAACTCGTCAGTTGGAATAGATGGAAAAAATACAATAAACATCTGTGATCTCATTCCACCCATTTATATTGGAAATAACTATTATAACTACTACATAAAAGGCAAATCGCACCTTACTCGAGGATATCCAAATATTTACTCTTTTGAAAAAGTTGAGGACACACTAAACTTCACAAACATCGGACAACCACTGCTTGCCGGAGATATTGATAATTTATATGATGATGAAATCAATTCACTTGACATTACCCATATTATTCGAATTCTAGGAAAAATAGATGGAGTACACATGGAATACAATGATAAATATGATCTTGATTTTGACGGAGATATCGACATAGATGATGCTGAAGTTTTATTAAAAAACATATACTTGATAGGAGATTCCCCTATTTAAAAAATGAGAATACTAAAAAATTTAATAATAATTATTAGTATCGTTTTATTTCTATCACTTACAGTAGAAGAATCAAGGGCTGCAAGTTTCGAATTTGATCCGTCAGTTCAAAGCTTCTCTACATGTACAGGATCAATAAAACTTTTTGTTGATGTAACAGGGGAAGATTCCAACGCAGCAGATATCGAAATTTCCTATGACCCAACAAAAATAGTTATTACTGACACAAATTCAATTGACCCAGGTATTCAAATTGCTGAGGGAACAGCATTCGATAGCTATTGGGGAAATATTGTTGACCCAGTACAAGGAAAAATTTTACTTACTGCTGGTTCTCTACCTAATAATTTAAATACTCTAGAGTCTCGAGAATTATTCGCCACAATCTATTTCAAATATGAAAACGAGGATTCCATTGACTTTAAAATAAAAATGGATGGTGTCGGGAATACACTAGATAGTAATATCGCTGATACAACATCCGGGAATGATTTATTGACCTCAGTAACAAATGGAACATTTATTCTCTCAACTACTAACTGCGATAATAAAGGATCATTGCCAAAAATAACTCCATATCCAATAATTACAGTTTCACCCAAGACAATCACACCTGAGGTAACCTTGAAAACCAATACTCAAACAAAACAATTGTATGAATTGAAAACAGGCCCACTTTCGAGTGTTGAAAAAGGTTTGGAAAATAATTTTTTTCTTCCAAAACCCGATCAAGTTGATTTCTCTTTCTTTTTAATAATCATGTGCATATTTTTCCAAATACCTATATTTATTTTTTTGTTGATGAGAAGAAAAAAATACAAACAAGAAATAATATCTTCCAATAAATTAATCAAATTCCTTATACGAGAGATTAATATTCACAAACTGATTGAAAAAGAATAATCTTTGCTATTGACTTCATATGCCATTGAAAATACTATGTATTGTTCTCAATATCATATTTTATTACTTTGAAAAATGACAAAAAAAATAGAAGAAATACAACAAAAGAAATCAAATATGTGGATTACAACAATTCTGATTCCCATTGCGTTGTTATTTATCTCCCTAATTGTTTACTTTTTTGATAAAACATATTCACAAAAAGAAAATGAAGAACCTGTTCAAGACAATACATACGAAGCAGTATTTCTTTCCAATGGACAGGTATATTTTGGAAATATTGTAAAAGAAGAGACTCAATATCTTATCCTAAATGATATCTACTATTTACAAATAGATAATGAATTACAAATACAGGATACAATACCCACAAATAGTTCAGACCTCAAACTCATTAAATTTGGAAATGAACTACATGGCCCCACCGATGAGATGAAAATTAATATGGAACATGTGTTATTTACTGAAATCCTGAGA
>CAYSKC010000015.1:3433-10252 GCA_964431615.1 uncultured Candidatus Saccharibacteria bacterium | reverse complement strand
GTAATATATTGGCAAGCGTTAAAATCGATGTAAAAAAATAAGGAACAGATGGACTGAACCAAGTAATGATTTTGGGATCGGACAAAAATCCTCCCACAAGTGGTCCAATTATAAATCCAATACCAAATGCAGCACCTATCATTCCAAAGTTTTTTGCTTTGTTTTGATTATCACTCATGTCAGCAATAGACGAATTTGCCACAGATATGTTTCCACCAGTAATACCATCTATCAATCTCCCAACAACAATTAGCCAAATATTTCCATACAAAATTCCAAATGCTGTAAACAAATATCCAAAGAAAGTTCCAATGAGTGAGATAATCAATATCTTTTTCCTACCATAATGATCAGACAACGTTCCAAGTATCGGAGATCCGAAAAACTGTGCTATTGGATAGATTGCCACTACAATGCCGTAGATAATATTTCTAAAGGATTGTGATAACTCTGCAGGAAGAATTGAAGAATCTGTTTCAGACAATAACGGTGCAAGAATAGGAATAATTATTCCAACACCAAGCATATCAATCAAAACTGTTATAAATAAAGCAAACAATGGATTTTTTTTCATTTTCTGTTCAAAATTATCAAGAATTCAATATGCGGAGTTTTTGGAAAAAAATTGTATATCCTCATAAACTCAATTTTATACCCTTTTATTATATATGAAATGTCTTTAAATTGAGAATCAGGATTGCATGATAAATATATGATTTGATTTGGTTGAACTTCGTTGATTTTTGTAGTTAAATCTTTGTGAAGACCTTCTCTAGGTGGATCAAGTATCAATGTAGTGTCTTTGTTTATAAATTGTAGTGATTTTTCTGATCTTTCATTTATTACTTCAATATTTTTTAATCCTTTTGAGTTCTCCAAAGCAAAACTCGAAGCCTCAGTATTAAACTCAATAAGTTTTATATTATTTGAAAAATTTGATAGCAATATTCCAATAGTGCCAACACCTGCATACAAATCAACTAGATTTCCTTTTTTGATATGTTTTTTTATATCATTAATCACTTTTTCAAACATTTCTATATTTATTTGAAAAAAACTTTCACTACCAAATTTGAAAATTTTTCCAGAAATTTCTTCAAATAGATAATCATTACCATTTTTGAAAATCAGTTTTGAGTTTATTGATGAAGGGGATAGAGGATTTGAATAAAGTATTCTGAAAGAAAAATTAAGTTTTTCTTTGAATTCTTTCAAAACCTGAAAGTCTTCATCTTTGACATAAAGAGAGGCAACAGTATCTCCATTTTTATTCGATCTAACGATCAATGATTTCAATGATCTACCTTTTATTTTGTTTTTATTGAGAATAGAGAGGACTTCATTAGCCACCTTATTGATAGCCGGATAAGCCAATTCACACCCTTGTATTTGAATTTTGCCTTTGTGAGAACCTCGAACAAAAAATGCTAGAGATAGCTTATCTTCCTCGTCTGCATAGAAACTAAACTCCATTTTATTTCTATAGTTATAGAGACAATCCTTGTTTGAAGCAAATCTAATCAATTTTTTTTCGAAATCAAGATTAGAATTTTTCAGTAATGAAAAAATTTTTTCTTTTTTGAATTTTTTTTCTAATGCAAAGTTAAATACTTGGAGAGGACTACATGACAAAAAATGATCCGGTTCTCTGGGGTTTGTCCTATTTGGGGAATTTTTTATAATTCTTTCAGCAACACAAATTTTTTTTCCTTTTTTACGTTTTATTTCATATACTTTGAGAATTTCTCCAGGTAGCGCATTCCAAACAAGCATTGAATGATCTTCTGATATGCCCTGCCCTTTATTATTTAATTTTGAAATTTTTACAATTGTCATTTATACTTCAGGATGTAGTTTTTGATTTTAACAGATAATAAAATTATCATGAAAAAAAAATTGTTTGTTTCTCTAATTTTTTCAATATTTTTCATTTCAGGATGTGTGCAAGTTACACCACTTGATCAAGTTCCCTTAGAAAGCGAGGAAAATACAGAAGTATCTAATTTAGATTTTACAAAACCCGAAATGCAAATTGATGTGACCAAAACCTATCTGGCAAATTTTTCGACAGATTATGGCGATTTTCAGATAAAACTATATGCAAAAGATGCACCAATCACAGTCAACAACTTTGTGACACTTGCAAATAAAGGTTATTATGATGGTCTAACATTTCATAGAATTGTAGATGGTTTTATGATTCAGGGTGGAGACCCAAATGGAGATGGAACTGGTGGTCCTGGCTATCAGTTTGAAAACGAAATTCATGAAAACTACAAAAACAATCGAGGAACCATCGCAATGGCAAATGCTGGGGAGGATACAAACGGAAGTCAGTTTTTTGTAAATCTTGTAGACAATAATTTTCTAGATTTGAAATACACAGTATTTGGTGAAGTTGTAAGTGGTATGGAAGTTGTAGATGAAATTTCAAAGGTTGAAGTTGAAATGTCTCAAGGAGGTGAAATGAGTGTACCTGTGGAACCTGTTTATATGAATTCCATCAAAATTGAGCAGATAGATTAATCTGAAATAGATGTCAAAAGAAAACAACAAGGGAATATTTATACTTATCCTTTCTTCTTTTTTTTATAGTATTCTTCCTGTATTTATGAGATTTATCGAATCTCAGTCTATACCACCGATTACACAGACACTCGGGACATATTTCTTTTCGTTTATCTTCATATCGATATTATTCAAAATAAAAAAAGAAAAATTGAATATCTCAAAAGAAAATATTTTGAAAACACTAATACTTGGAATAGCTTACGGACTGACAAATATTTTTTTTGTACTCACGGTTTTGAAGACAGAGCTTGGAACAGCATTATTTTTGTTTTATTTTTATTCAATACTCACACCTATACTCGCAGTCTTGATATTGAATGAAAAAATTAATATTTTCAATATTATTGGTATTCTTCTTGTGTTTACTGCTCTTTTCCTTCTTTTTCAACCGAATAGTTTTTTAAGTTGGAAAGTCGGTGCAGTTTTTGCAATTCTCAGCGGAATTTGTAATTCTTTTTTTGTTATTGTCAGAAGATCAATGAAGGAACAATCTGGCGAAAAAATTCTATTTTCATCTATGTTTATAGGTATTTTGATTGCAATAATGGGAATATTTTTATTTGAAAGAGATTTTACATTATCTATTCCAAACTTAAATTTGATAACGATTTTTGCAATATTTTTGCGAGGTATGTTCAGCTTTCTTGGTTGGTATACGATCACGTTAGGCTTTAGATATACAAAAACATCACTAGGTTCTATTGTTGTTTTGATAGAAAATGTTTTTGTACTAATTTGGGCTTTTTTGTTTTTTTCAGAAATCCCAACCATATATACTTTGTTAGGAGGAATACTTATAATCTTTGCAAACATTATTGTATTTTTGAAAGGTGACAATTCATGAGTATTTTTGAACCAGGAAAACATTTATTTGATGTTTTTGATAAAGACGGAAAACAATTCAAAATTAGAAATTTAAAATGGGAAGATGTTGATGAGTTTACACGTTTTATGAACGAGCTTTCAAAGGAAGATACTTATGACCTTTTTGCTGGAGAATTTATCTACAAGGGCGAAGAGGCACATTATTTAAATTCTGTTTTCTATGATTCTGAATTTATGGACAATATAACAATTGGGTTATTTGACAATGATAGACTAGCTGGTTTTTGTGGAACGTATAGAGACAAAAGAAAAAGATCAAGAAGTTCACATGTTGGAATTTTTCATATAAGTATTGGAAGGGAATATAGAGGGAAAGGTCTTGGATTTATACTTTCTTCAAAAGTTATCGAACTTGTTCCTTCTAGAATATCAAATATCAGACAACTTGAGCTGGATTGTTTTGGAAACAACCCAAATGCAATAAATTTGTACAAAAAACTAGGGTTTGTTGAGGTCGGAAGAGTTCCAGAAAGATTTTTTCATAGAGGGATTTATGTTGATATGGTTCTGATGCAAAAGAAAATTTTATAAAGACTATCCAACTCACACAAATTCACTTCTATACCACAAGCATAAATTTTATGAAACACCGGATCTCGTGCACCAAACATTCAACATCCAGAATTTAGAATTCAACATTCCTATCTTAAGTAGGGAAACAATTTTGTGTGAATTTTTCTTATATTTATTGTGGCTTTTGTGTGACTTTGAGTGTCTTTGTGTGACTTCTTGTATAGAGTTCATATGCAACCACTCCCACGAGCATCACAACAAGTACAACAGATATCCAACACCACATACAAACTGATCCAATTTTTGTAAATTCTAAGTATCTCAAATACAGGCTATACAATAGTCCCCAACCAATTGATAAATACAAAATATTGTCTATTAGTTTGTGTTTGATAAAAATTCTCTCAAATGCCAATAGAGTTAGTAAACAATAATAAAAGAATCCGTAGGTAGAAAGAGGAACACCAAGCATTTTTGAATATTCACTCGTCAAAACATGTTCACAGCCATTGTCAGTACAAGGAATTACTCTATCAATTACTTGAAATGACCACAAATAAACCGACAAAAATATTCCGAGAATAGAAATAATCAATATAATAATAGAAGTCCTATTCGATTTATTTAAGATATTTGAAAAATCAAAATTAATTTTTTTTTGCATTATTTGATTTCCTTGAGTAAATTTAATAACAACAAAATTTCAAAATAATGTATACAATATAATCTTGTATAAATCAATTTTTTAATAATAAACAATTTTAAACAACCTAAATCAACCTTTAACAATTTTGATCTATCGTAATCAATCACAATCTATTTTAATCAAACTTTATCGATTTCAGTCAAATTTTATCAATATTTTACAACATAGTAATGTCTCTAAGATTTAAAGCTTTTCACTTTTGTTATAAAACATTTGCCAAACCTGTATTTTTTCTTTTTGATGCGGAATTTGTACACGATTTTTTTACTACAACAGGACGAATTTTGAGAAGTAATAAAGTCACTCGTAAACTTACATCTTTGCTTTTTTCTTACCAAAACAAGAATCTTGAACAAACAATATTCGGTATTAAATTCAAAAATCCAGTTGGGCTTTCTGCTGGTTTTGATTATAACGGTTATATGAATGATTTGATGGGAGATGTCGGATTTGGTTTTGCATCAATTGGGACTGTTACATACAGTCCTTATGAGGGAAACAAAAAACCAAGGCTTGGAAGGCTTCCCAAGTCAAAATCTCTTCTTGTAAACAAAGGCTTCAAAAGCGCAGGTATCAAAAAGGTACTCGAAAACCTACCAGAACAAATCAATGATGATTTTGTTTTGGGAATATCTATTGGAGCTACAAATTCAAAAGAAACATCCACACCTGATACTCAAATTGAAGACATTATAAATTCATTTAAATATTTACTTTCAAATGAAAAAGAAAAGTTGTTTTCATACTATGAATTGAATATTTCATGCCCGAATGTATTGGGATCCGGATCGCTTTCCAAACCCCAATATTTAGAAAAGGTTTTATCTGAAATTAGAAAATTAAATATCAAAAAACCGATATTTCTGAAATTTCAGTTAGAAATCGAATGGGAGATAGCAAAAAAACTAATTGAAATAATGATTAAATACAATGTTGATGCAATAATTATTGCAAATCTTTTGAAAAATCCTGCAAATTCTACCTTTGATGATGATGAATTGAATAATTTCAAGAAAAAAAATCTAAAGGGAAACTTTAGCGGAAAACCAACATTTGATTTATCAAATGAATTAATTTCCAAAGTTTACAAAGAATTTGGCGATAAGATAAAAATAATTGGTGTTGGAGGTATTTTCAATTCTGAAGATGCCTATGAAAAAATCAAGCGTGGTGCTTGCCTTGTTCAGTTGATCAGTGGGATGATATTTGAAGGACCACAGTTAATAGGATCTATAAATCAAAAACTTGTAAGTCATTTATCTAAAGATAAATCAGAAAAAACCAATATCAAAAATTAGTTTATTTTAAAAAATATTTAGTACCTGTCTTTTTCAATAACACTATCTAAACTTTTAAGAAATACTGATAAATCAAGAGTTTCTGTAGGAACTGATTGCATTGTCTCTGAAGTTATTGAAAGTGTATTACTTTCAAAAGAATCATTAATTAACAATAAGAGATCTTCAAAAGAAATCCTCATGGTTGTTTCTAGTAAATCATTTGTACTCCCAGCCTCAACATCTGTACCATCATCATTTACATTATTGAATTTATAGTAGTCTAATTCTAGTTGATCATTTCCGAAATCCTTTGAAAATACTAAATCATGAAGCTCAATATCAACTTCCCCATCACTGTTAATATCAGCTTTTAATAGTTCCACTGTCGTTTTGCCAGAATAATCAGCAGAGGTTTCATAAGCTTGGTTTATAAATCTTTCAACCAAAGTCACAATTGATGGAAATTTACAATCACATATATATAATTTCTCCCAATCTTGATCACCAGTTGCAAATACTCTATCACCACATACAGTCAAAGATGTTAAAACCTCATCATCTCTCAATTCTCCATTTACATTTACTTGATCAACAACGTTTTCTATTAGCATCCAAGGTTGATTTTCACAAACCATAGTTGTACTGTTAATATATATTAAATGGATTATAAATAAATATTTGTATAATAATCAAGGATTGATTTATGAAAATCAATCTATGTATGTATATTCAATATAACGCAACAAAAGATTTGGGTCTATTTCAACAGGATCTTCGTTCCACAATTCCCAGGGACAATTTCCAAGTAAATCTTCTCCATCAAATATCAATCCGTTTCCAAATTCAAATTCGTAACCATCTATC
>CAYSKC010000015.1:0-3333 GCA_964431615.1 uncultured Candidatus Saccharibacteria bacterium | reverse complement strand
CTGAATTAGTATTGATCTCTCTAATCCCAGATAACATCAATGCACCTCGTTCTTCTTCCATAATTTGTTATATAAATAATTAATTATTTTTTCCAATATTGTTTACAATATTTTTGTCAATATCACTATTTTCTAGAATTTCCATTTCGATCATTTGCTTTAGCTCATCATAATCGATCTCGATCTTTTCATCTCCAAAAGATGGATATTTACATTCGTTTTGATTATCTAAACCCAAATCTTCAAATTCATAACAATTGATGTAAACTTTGCTATCATCTGAAAATTGTAAACCTTGTAATACAATTTCTATTGTGCCATCTCCATCAAGATCAGCATTGACTACTGAAAATTCTGATTCTGAATTGCCCCCTAGTGCATTACTATACGCTTCATCTAGGGTATTTAGTAAATATTGCGATAATGTAATGTCTATTTCGTTTTCTTTTAAACTTTCAGATTTAATATAAGTGTGTTCATAACCACTTTCATCTTGGTTGGAATATGTAATCGAATGAATTTGTAACCATGGTTGCTCGTTTTCGTCCATAACAGAAATATTAAAATTATTATTGATCAATTATACTATAAGCTTTCAAATACAACAAGCACATATCTTTTGTATAATTAGCTATGATTAAAGAATTTATCAAAAAAAACAAATTACAAAATTTTCGAATAAAACAATTTAACGAACAGTTTTATTCTGGATTGATCAATTCATTTGATGAACTATTTACATGGCCAAAAGATTTGCGTTATAAGTTAAAAAATGAAGTAAGTTTTTCTTCTCTTAAACTCAAAAAGCAACTACTATCCAAACGTGGTGATACCATTAAATACTTGTTTGAAACCAATAGTGGAAAACTCATCGAAACTGTTTTGATGATGCACAAAGATGGTAGGAATACTGTCTGTGTCAGTGTAATGATGGGTTGCCCAGTCGGATGTAGGTTTTGTGCAACAGGCCGAATGGGGTTTAAAGGAAATTTAAGTTGTGAAGAAATAGTTGATCAAGTCTTATTCGTGCGACGATATCTGAGGCCATTGGGGCGCGATATTTCAAATGTTGTGTATATGGGAATGGGCGAACCCCTTCTAAACTTGAAAGAGGTGACTGAATCATTGAATATTCTCAACGATCCAGAAAAAATAGGATTGGGAACTAGAAAGGTGACGATTTCTACATCAGGTTATATCAATGAACTTATAAGTCTTATCAAGTCGGGTTTTCGAGGGCGTTTAGCTGTTAGTCTTCACGCACCAAACCAAAAACTTCGTGAAAAACTGATGCCGGTTGCACGAACCAACAATCTTGATAATCTTTTGAATGTATTGGATGATTATGTTCAGTTGACAAAGAAACGTATCACATATGAATATATTTTGATTGATGGGATTACAGATACAAAAGATTGTGCGAAAGAGCTTGTGAACATGTTTAGAAAACGTCTAGCACACATAAATCTAATTCCATACAATAAAGTTGATGGAGTAAATTTCAAACAATCAAAAACAGATACTATCACTTGGTTCAAAAACAAACTTACAAATTCTGGTATAAGTGCTACCGTAAGGATTACAATGGGTGCAGATGTCGAGGCAGCCTGCGGGCAATTAGCATCTAAATCTTAGGACCTTTGTCTGATAATGTGCTTGATGCAGGGTAGGAAGTGATAAAGTAAGCCAGTGAATCGTGAGTTTCGAATAATGAACCCAACTTCCATTCTTCAAATTTCTTACTTATTTTTGATTTTGCTCTTAAACAACAACTCCTTTTTGTGTTGGTCTATATCTAGGTAGTCGTCTGCCATTTCAATTAGTTCTTTATTTGCTGTTTTTTTGAAGGCAACAATCTCAACTTGGCAACCAAGTGATTGTTGAAGGTAATTCACAACAGGTTTGAAATCTCCATCTCCAGTGACGAGCACAATTGAATCAACTTTATTTCCGAGTCTAATCGCATCCATTGCAATTCCAACATCCCAGTCTCCTTTTTTGGCTCCACCTATAAAGGTCTGAAGAGGTTTTTCTTTTACTTCAAATCCAGCAACATTTACCGCATCAAAAAACTCATTTCCCTCTCCTTCTGTATCCGCATTGATCACATATGCGATTGCACGAACCAATATTCGTCCTTGCACAGTCAGATTTAATAAATTTTTGAAACTTAATTTTGCGTTATATAAATTTTTTGCTGAGTAATACATATTCTGTACATCGACAAGAACTGCTACTCTTTGATCTTTATGTTTTACTATCATGTTATTTCTATGCTTTAAGAATTAAGATTTATGATTTAATATCTATATTTTTTATCTCAATGTTAAAAATATTGTGTTTAATGCTTCATGTTTTATTTTTCCGTTCTATGTTCCCCCTTTATCGTAATACGTGGGCCATAGGGCTTGAAGCATGGGACGTTTTTCTTTATCATTTTTCTCTGTCTGCGCATAGCCGTGCCTGTCATCAGGCAGGCCCTTACCGTCTGCACTTCAGTGCTCCTCAATCTTCAACTCCAACCCCTCCAACTCTTTTCTAATTTCCACAATCATCTTTTTGGCTTTTGTATACATCTCAATGCTTTCCTCAACTCCCACTTTCCCTTCTTCAAATTGTTTTACAAACTTTTCCAGTTCGTCATATTTTCTTTCAATTGTTTCTTTTTTTGTCATTTTCTATTCTATCAATCAAAAACTAAATTCACAGTCACATTTTTCAAATAGAGGTTTTGAGATCATTAAAAATAAACTAGATTATTCTTATTTCACTTACAACTGTCTCGATAACTCCATCATGCATAATAACTTCTAGATTATCCCCTTTTTTTGTTTCTTTTGCATTATTTATCTTATTATTTTTCATCTGCAGTAACGCAAACCCTCTTTTCAATACTTTACTTACATCATATGAATCAATCAATCTATCAATTGAAACTAATTTTTGTTTTAAATTTTCAATTTTCCCATTTATTTTTGAATATATCTCAATCAATATAGTATCCAGTCCTCCTTGAAGTTTAATTAACTTCTCCTTAATTGAATTTTCAATTTTTGAGACCATTTTCTCAGTATCATCCAGAAACTTTTCGTTTTGAGACAAAATATAATAAGCGCATTGTGATGGGGTTGATGCTCGAATATCGGCAACAAAATCAGCGATACTTTCGTCTTTTTCGTGTCCCACTCCAACAACTATTGGTATTTTTGATGTAAAGATTTCATCTGCAATTTTCTCATCATTAAATCCTTTCAGATCTTCAAGGCTTCCACCACCTCTTGTTAATACAATTGCATCATAATCATCCATTTTTGCATTTTTAAATTTTATAGG
>CAYSKC010000014.1:0-10675 GCA_964431615.1 uncultured Candidatus Saccharibacteria bacterium | reverse complement strand
TCCGGAATCCACCATATCTTCTACAAGTATTATCTTATCCCCTGGATTTATACCATTGATATACATTGTACCCTCGGTATAGGCATTCCTAAATTTGACTGATAATTGACCCTCAAGACCGTTTGGATTCCATTTGACCATACCAAAAGGTATTTTGTGCTCATATGCCATAAGCTCTGCGATAAACCCTCCTCTATCCTCTTCCCCGAGTATTTTGTCTGCCTTCGTAAAGTCAGTAAGCTTTGATAATTCCTTCACAACATCCTCCAAAAGTTCGAAGGATGTTCCTGGTTCGTGATCTGTAAGTGGAGTTATCAAATAATTTCTGTCTTTTACAAACACAAGTGGTCTGTTGTCAAATGCATCTACCACATATTTCATGATTAATTCTATTAATAATTCAAAAATTTTGACCGACGTCCATTCTAGTCAAAATTTGATTTAAATACAAGTAAAATTTGAAAAACACCTGTAGACTGACAAACCGAGTCACTTCTCTGGACAACACTAGTAGCTTATAGTATAATATATCATAACTTTTTTATTAACAATGAATACATTATTTGAATCACTAGGACCAAGAGTACTAAAAGCTTGTATTGAAGGAGTTGGAGCAAGATATTTTGAAGAAAAACTCATACAGCCTTTAATTGAAAATTTTGGTCCAAGAACAAATGCAATGAAAACCGGACTAATCAATGCCTTTACATGGTTCGGTTTTGCGCATGGACTCGGAATCGAAAGGCCTCAAAGATTTGCGTCATGTGCATAATTTTTATTAAGTATTTGAATTGATAAATAATTCTGTAGCAAGCCAATTTCAAAAAGTTATCCCTCAAGTTTAAAATACTGCATTAATATTCCTAAATACGGTAATTACAACGATAAATACTATACTAAAAGAAACAATTTTTGCATTTAACCGTACTATCCCCAAGGGTAAATAACCATATTTAGGTTATCCAAAACCAATAGGTAATTCTAAGTCTGTACTACCGATACAAAAAAAATGCAGAAAAAACGGCTGATTTTCAGATTTGAAGTAAAGAAAATATAGTAGAATCTTTTTATGAGAATTTCTAAACTACAAAAAATATCTACAAGTATTTCCAAATTTCCATTCTTTGTTGAAAGTATTCATGCAGGTTTTCCAAGCCCGGCAGAGGATTTTATTGACAAAAAAATTAGTCTGGACGAACTTCTTGTAAAACATCCTGCAGCAACATATTTTGTAAGAGCTACAGGTGACTCGATGATAGACTCAGCAATATTTCCCAATGATATTTTGATTGTAGACAAATCACTTGAGCCAAAATCAGGAGATGTGGTTATTGCAGAAGTTGACGGGGAGTTTACTGTCAAGATATTTCGAAAAACAAAGGACAAAATATACCTTGAGGCCTCAAATTCAAAAAAGAATTCTGAGTTTGGTATTTGGAATTTGGAATTCAATGTATGGGGTGTTGTTGTGTATGTGGTGCACTCAATGAGAAAATAAAATTGAGAATAGAGAATGAAAAATTGTAAATTCCAGAGTAAATAGTACCTCACGGTATAATCGATTATGAACTCACCTCTTTCCAATAAAAAATTTGCCCTAATTGATTGTAACAATTTCTACGTCTCGTGCGAACGTGTATTCAACCCAAAACTTCAAAATAAACCAGTCGCAGTTTTGTCAAATAACGATGGGGTGATAGTCTCTCGATCAAATGAAGTGAAAAAACTGGGTATTCCAATGGGTGCTCCAGTATTTAAATGGAGAGAAAAACTAGAAGAAAATAATGTACAACTTTTTTCATCTAATTATGCTTTGTATGGTGATATGTCTAACCGAGTAATGATGACCCTCCTCTCTTTCAAACAGGATATTGAAATTTATTCGATAGATGAGGCGTTTATGGATGTTTCAAATATTGCAATAGAGCAATTGAGAGATCTCGGACTTCAAATAAAATCAAGAGTCTATAAATGGACAGGAATTCCTGTATCTGTCGGCTTTGGATCAACCAAGACACTTGCAAAAGCAGCAAATGAATATGCCAAAAAACATTTTGAAACTGGCGGTGTAGTCAATTTTATAGGAGAAAAAGATGTAGATAAGTATTTATCTCAAATTGAAGTTTCTGATGTATGGGGCGTAGGATATAGAAACACACCAAAGCTAAAAAATCAAAATTTCAAAACAGCTGAAAGATTGAAATATGCCAATCGAAAACTCATCAAAAAAAAGTATGGCGTAACACTTGAGAGAACAATTTTGGAGCTTAATGACATTTCGTGTATTCGACTTTCAAACGGTTTTGTTTCAAAAAAAACTATTGCATCTACTCGATCATTTGGAAGGTATGTAACTGATTATAGCGAACTTTCAGAAGCTATCTCTTCGTACGTTGCAACAGCCTCAGAAAAACTTCGAAAACAAAGATCGCTTACCGAAACTATACTGATTTTTATCCGTACTAATTTTCGAAATAAAGATCCCCGAAAGTATGCAAATTCAATAATACTGAAACTTCCCTCCTCTACTTCTCATACTCCAACTATTACAAAATATGCATTGGTTGGATTAAAAAAAATATTTAAAGCTGGTTATAAATATCAAAAAGCCGGAGTGGTACTTCTTGGAATCAGGTCCGAAACTGATCTGCAACTCAATATTGAAGAAAAAGATCAATTAAATAAAATTTCAAGACAGAATAATCAAATGGAGGTCATCGACAGAATCAATCAAAAATACGGTCGTTTTATGATCAAAACAGCTGCGGAAGGTATTGAAAAAAGTTGGAAGATGAAAAATGAAATCAAATCAAAACGATATACAACTTCTTTTTTGGAACTATTGGAAGTCAAATAATTGAACCAACAACAAACCATATCAACTTTTTTTTACACAAAAAAAGTAAATAATTATCTGTTTACTATTGGCAAAAACTGTTTGTAGGGCTGCTCAGGAGGAGGGTCTTGTACACCACCATAGAGGATTTCAAATTTGCCATCAGAATATAGCATTATTAGATCATCAATATATCCATCTTGATCAAGATCTCCCCACTCTATCTGCAAAAGATCATCCTGAATATACTCAAAGTTTGGGATTTGAATTACATGGGCAAAATTTCCCTCTTCATTAACATAAATATAAAGGTCATCTCTTGTATCTCCGACTTCTAGGACATCGAGATCACCATCGCTGTCATAGTCAAAAGGAATAAGTTCACGTGCTCCTTCCCCAAAATCACCTTCAAGTGTGGAAAAACTAATTTCTCCTTCTTTATATCCTCCACTATTATTGATCAACACTTCGTTTTTCCCAGACGATGCAACTAACAAGTCTTCTTTTCCATCACCATTGATGTCGGCGGCATTGATATGATTTGTTCCTATAATTCCGTTTCGTTCACCTAAATCATATAGTGTTGCTCCATTCTCTAAACTTGCTATTACACTAATACTTTCGTTTACATGACTACCCCCTATCACTACAAGTTCATCATCAATAAGGTCAACACTGTTTACTGTATCCCTACCATCATCGTTTAAAACATTAAAAAACCTATCAAAATTTCCATTATTATAATGATAACCCTGTCTTTTCATATTGCCAGACAATATTATGTCTGTGTCTGGCTGTTGTTCTTCAGTGACTGTAATTGTAGTATCCTTAAACACAATATCTTTAATAGAAGGAAGTCTCAAAGATCCTTCTTGCATTGTGAAAGTACCATCCCCATTATTATAATAGAAAAAAGCTGAAATTGGTGATGTCGTGCATAAGTCTAAAAAACCATCCTTATTTATGTCATAGGCCTCAACTAAGTTTGCTGTCGTAATATCAAAACCGCCTCGTGAATAATTTCCAAACCCATCATTAAAAAAGATTCCCCCATATTCCCCAGATTGATTAGCTGAGATCGCTATATCTATATCTCCATCCGCATCAAAATCACCCCAAGTAAAATGTAACGGATTTTGATTCGTTTCCACTATGTCACTATATGTGAACATTTCTGGATTTTCTGGCATTAGAGTATTACTTCATAAGTAAAAATTTCAATTATATTATATACAAATAACCTATATATATCAAGTTTTGTTTTGCTACTCTATTATTCAAAATCAAAAAAAAAGGAGCTTTTTTCTTAGGCTCCTTTGTGATCGCAATATTTATAAATAATTTTCTGTTTAAGATTTCACTTATTTATAATTGGTATATAGTTTCTGTAAATTACTGGTGGCTGTTGCTGTTCCTTTCCAGTCCACCTTTCATAGACCCCATCGTTTGCAAGGAAAAGCAAATCATCTAATAGATCACCATTAAAATCCCCAATTGAAAAATCAGCAGGAAAATGATCTGTAAGAGCTGGGATATTTATTGGATCTGAATAAGTTTCATCCCCATTTGAAAGATACAAATCTATTTGGTCGGGAAATTGTCCACTAACCAAGATATCCTTGTTGCCATCGTTATTGGCATCAACCGTTTTAATTTCTACTGCACGATTTCCAAAATCCTGCTGTAAATTTGTAAACGTACCACTGTCGTTTATCAATATTGAATTGTCTGTTTGATATCCAGAAACTAATAGGTCAAGATCTCCATCTTCATCGATATCATATGTTTCCACATTCCAGGCTTTTTTCATCTCGATATCGCTTTTCGTAAAATTACCACTTCCATCATTCCAATGAATATAAGTTTTATCCCACAATTCGTTAGAAATTATCATATCTTTGTCACCATCACCATCAAGATCAGCTAGCTCAACATCGGATGCAATCATATCAATTTCGGTCGATCCCTGGTTTGTAAAAAAATCTTCGGCAACTGGATTGTCTTCTGAGTCTGTCATTGAAAAAGCTAGATATTCCATAAGATTGTTGTTCAAAATTATTAGTATGAAACTATACTACGTGTTTTTGGAACTTTTATTACATAGAATATACGAGTAGATTGATTTAACTATGTTTGATTGGAAGAATGTTTATCTATAAGGCATAGTATTTCAACTTTGTACTGGGAGTGACGTTTTCAAATAATTCTCCAGCAAGAGTCTTTTGAATAGTTCCTCCAACATCGTTTAAATTCTTGCTTACTATTTTTCCATATGCATCTGAATATTTTGATTCTTTCGGGGGAACATCTTCATCATCATCTGATACAACCTTTATTGGAAAATCAGCCTGAATAAACATTCCATAATCTGGGTCGTCATTTCCAAGTGCAAATACTACTCTCTTTTCACCTTGTCTTGATATTCTTTGAGCAGCTTGATATTTTGAATCTGCATCGCAGATCAATTTTGAAACATTTCCTGTGAAAACCAAATCGCCATCTACATTTTCAAGTTCAAACTCACTTGATTCATAACCATCAATTAGTCTTTCTCCAGTTTCATTTTTCATAGTTTCCATCAAGGCTCTCACAACAAAATCTGGTTGCGATGTGACTATATTTATCCCATACCCACTACGTTTCATAGAGTTGAATGATGGTATCACATAATCAAAATTTGATCTTGGTTTTCTACAAAGTATTGCCTTGAAATATCCAACACTTCTTTATAACTTTTTCCCTTGAGGAATCTTGCCCATTCAACCAATCCAGTTTTGACATATTCTTCATGTGTGAGCTCACCTTTTTCGTGACGTGCCATTATTTCCCTAGCTTTATCTATTTCCTCTTTCCCCAAAATTCCAAATCTCGCTTGATATAAAAGTATGTCTTTGGATACCGATGGCCGAATAGTACCATCGAGGTCTGCTAGCGTGAGTTTTTCCATTTATAGAAATCAATAATTTGTTCGATTATATTGCATTCTTTACGGCCTCAGCAACAGCGGGGACAACTCTCGGATCGAAGGGTTTTGGAATTATTAGTTCTTCATTCAATCCTTTATCGAATATCCCCATTTCAGCATCTTTTGGATAAATTTCTTTCAGTTTTGCCTTGATGTCTGAGGGAATCTCGGATTTTGCAAGTTCAGCTAAGGCGTGTGTTGCAGCAAGTTTCATTTTCCTTGTAATCTGATTTGCCCTTGCATCAAGTGTTCCTCGAAAAATTCCTGGGAAACCCAGTACATTGTTTATTTGGTTTGGATGGTCACTTCGCCCTGTTCCGATAATTCTAACACCAGATTCTTTGGCAAGTTCGTACCTGATCTCAGGATTTGGATTGGCAAGGGCAAATACAATAGGATCTTTTGCCATTGTCTTGATCATATCTGGAGTCAAAATATCAGCAACCGACATACCCACAAAAACATCTGCACCAACCAGTGCATCAGAAAGTGATCGCGCTTCTGTATTATTTGCAAATTTTTCTTTGTATGGGTTCATACCCTCTTCGCGTTCTTTGTAAATCACTCCTTTACTATCAATCATCATAATATTTTCTTTTGTGATTCCACCAGCGACATAATGAGTTGCTGATGCAATTGCTGCTGCACCCGCTCCATTGATTACGATTCTTATTTCCTCTAATTTTTTTCCAACTATTTCTGCACTTGTCATGATTGCAGCAAGTGAGATGATCGCAGTACCATGTTGATCATCGTGGAAAACAGGGATCGTACATATTTTCTTAAGTTTCTCCTCTACTTCAAAACATTCTGGACCCTTGATATCTTCCAAATTGATTGCCCCAAAGCTATCCTCAAGCGATGCAACAATATGAACAAAATCGTCAACATCCTTGTAATTTTTGATAACAATTGGAATACCATTAATATTTGCAAATTTTTTGAGAAGAACACATTTACCCTCCATTACAGGAAGTCCAGCGAGAGCTCCAATGTTTCCAAGACCTAAAACTGCAGTCCCATCTGAAATAACGGCAACTGTATTCCCCCTGCCCGTATATTCGTAGGACAATGCTGAATCTTTTTCAATTTCTAAGCATGGGACAGCAACTCCAGGCGTGTAGGCAAGGGATAGATCATCCTGTGTTTCGACACTTTTGGATGAAGAAATATCGAGTTTGCCAGGAGTTGGGAACTTGTGGTAATTAAGAGCTTTTATCGCAAGGTCATCCATTTTTGTATTTTCAAATTTATTTTACTCGAGAATATAACATATTATGAATGACAAAATCCAAATGAATAAGTTGGGATAAAAGTTACGAATTAATATATTCTAATTCATTGTTAATATTTCGTTAATTTATTCACTTTCTTCTGGCCCTAATCCTCTACTCGAGACATACTCAACCAATACAGTCATTTGGTTTTTGTCATTATAAATGATATATTTGCTAATATAACTTCAATACTTTTTTTAAATATAATGAGGGAACAAGGCGAGATTCTCAACGGGCCAGAAAGACTGACGGGTTGGGAAAAGAGGAGAGAGGAATTTGACAGAAAAATGATAGAATTGCGGAAGAAAAATGCTAAACAAATGAAACGCCATCGCAGGTGGGCAACATTGGAATCAATACTTCCTTTTTAATCGAATGGAACTTCTAGAAAAGATTCAAAAAACCAGCTATTTTTCGGAAGAAGAAAGAGGTGTGTTATTAAAAAATTTTACTTCGATAAGTGAAGAAGAAAGAGATGAGATTGAAGACGAGATTGATGATTATGAAGAATCATATGCTTCTTTTTACAAGAGACTGGAAGAAGAGACAGAGGCAGATATTTCCAACAACCTCTCAAATATGACGCAGGAAGAAATTACTCAAATTAGAAATGAACTTCTCGAACGTAAGAAAGTAATGCTAAACCTAGAAAACAAATCTCAATAGAAAACTCAATACAATTCCCAGACTTTCTTTAGGATTACATCCAATTTAACACTTACTATTTACTTATTCAGATTTCATTATTGGCCTATCCTACCGTAGCCTCGGCAGAGCCAGAATCATTTGTGCTTCATCATTTATTTCGAGATCAGTACAGCTCAGGATTGATGAATGGAATGAGCGACATAATTACTGCTTCGGTATAAAAAGTCTCCCGAGTAATCAGATCGTTGGTCAGAATCCCGATAGCTCCATTTTCCTGTTTGGAGTTTTTTCGATTGAATACAATATCATCAGCTTCCCCCAGTTCCTTCCCTTCTCGGATAAGTTCTGCAACTTTGATCGGGAGCAAAAATTCCGACGTCTCTCCATAACCAATTCTGCCCTTCTTGTTCATAGTCACCATGTATGCAAATGCTTTCATCCCTCTGTCTGTTTGCTCAATCCCGCCCTCTATTCCAACCCAATAGTCGGCATCCAAAACTTCTTTCCTTGCATTCTCTGCCCTATTTTTTGCTCCAGTTAATGTTTCTTTCTCTGATGTAGGCTGATCCGGAACTTCAGACTTTACAGATACACCCTCAATTTCAATAATTTCATCAACAAATACTTTTTCAAAGGCTATTCTGACCGCATTTAATTTAACAGGATTTTTTGAAGCGACAACTATGAGCATACTATTAAACTAAGAACTAAATTTATTTTATATAAAAGCAAGATTCCTTTATACCCCTTTTGATGCCAAAAGTGGTATCCCCAAAAGCACTGGGTGACCTAAATGCTTCCGGTCTCCACCCGATGACATATATCAACCGCAATACGTCACCCAGACCCGACAATTTATCATCCAAATAATTTATAACAACCTAATTATGCTTCATGGTCAAGTTTAGGTGCAAAGATTAATTTCTCAACCTCTACAATTTTTATTTCGAGCATTTGATTTATTGTAAATACTTTCCCCCTTTTTTAAACTTAATTAATGTGAATTATGAATCGAATAGAATTACGTTTATTCTTGTATCTTGGTAATCGAATTTAAATCAGGCTTTTTTACATAAAGATATAAGTTCATAATCCATGCTTGTTTTCAATTTTTAGTTAATTCATAACTCAGATTAATTACTTTTGATTTGAATTTGTCATCCTGAACCTGTCTGCCTGACGAAACTTAGTGAAGGCATGGTCGAAGGATTGACATTCTGATTTTATCAAAGTGTGATAAAATTTGATATGTGCATTATGTGCATAATATGCACACTGTTAATATAGAATTTTTCGTTTCTAATTTTGGATTCGCTTTTATAGATGATTAGCCTGCAGTCATATGGAGTTTGTTTTCTAGAAAAACATGTTTCATTTGTCATCTCGAGTTTGTTTTCTAGAAAACAAGTATCGAGAGATGAAATCGAATCACTCCTCGATACTTCGTTGCACTCAACTCGAAGTGACTTAGTGTATATTAAATTATCATAATTATTCCAACTTAAATGAAAATCTATTTCACAGCATCAACTGCAGAATTTGATCAAAACAAAAAAAATTACATAGCTATTAGAGATTTTCTAGTGAAAGAGAAACATATACTCACTCGTGATTGGTTATATGAAGCTAACAGAAGAATCCAGTCAAAGCTACTTGAACAAAAAGATATCAAAGAAATCTACAAATTGTGTATCAAAGGTATTGATGATGCAGATCTTGTAATTGTTGAAGATACTGTATCAAATTTCAGTACTGGTCATCAGATAACTATCGCACTTTTACGTCAGAAACCAACACTTGTTCTCTGGAATAGACCGAAACACAAACACTTCAAAAAAATGTTTATTCACGGAATTGAATCTGATCTGCTAGAAGTAAAAATGTATAACCAACAAAATTTATTCGAAATTATTCGGACATTTGTCAATAAATACAAAAATGCCTCAGAAAGAAAAAGGTTTCACTTGGTTTTGACTGGATTCGAAAGAGATTACCTTGATTGGCTACATTTCAACCTTGGTCTAAGCAGAACTGAGTTAATCAAATCAATGATAAATGAATCACTTTCAAAAAATATTGAATATAAAAAATATCTGAGAAATTAGAAATTTACAATGAGTCAAGTTCTGTTATTTGATAAATCTTCCATTGTCCATCAATGTTTTGAAGATAGATAGTATAAAAAATATTCTCATCGGCATAAAACGAATACTCGGCTGTATGTACCCCATTTTTCCATTCAATACTTAAACCCTCTCCTTGTTTGATCATTTGAAACAAGTTATTGGGTAAAATGTCTTGACAGCTAGATTCAGCAGGGAATATTTTGGCTATCGTCTCCTTTGCACTCTCCAAATCATGAGATTCAACATATGAATTTGTAAACCACATCTCATATTCGCTTTCATCAAATTCAGCATGTGTTTCACACAAATCTAGAAGTATCTCATCTTTTATTTCCTGCCCGCCTTCAACAACAACCTTCCCGACCATAAATATAAATAATCCCAGACAAATCAAAGATAAAAAACAAAACGAAAAAATTATCAAGAAAATCAGAAAAATTGGTTTTTTCTTCATGAAATTATTAATTATATAGAATAACTATCCAAGTTGATTTTATAATATTTCCCTTGAAGTATGAATGTCAAAACAATGTTTCATATATATCAACTTAGGTATATAATTTGGTGTGTTAGTGCCTCGGTTTTGTTTTGTTATCTTCAATAACTATTCTTGCTGCATGAATATTTTATTTAATTTACCTTCAAAAGATGCAAAAAAAAGTTACCGCATTTTTTTCTGCCTTGGTTTTGTTGTTCTCTCTAGTTGGTTGTTCCCTTACTCAAAATACCTCACCAATCGATGTCAATCCCACAACAACAGTAACGCTGGATAAATCCGAATATATGACTGGTGATGACATGTTTGTTTCGTTTGATATTGTTG
>CAYSKC010000013.1:0-10806 GCA_964431615.1 uncultured Candidatus Saccharibacteria bacterium | reverse complement strand
CATGAGTACAGTAACTAACTTTTTTGCAATGTAAAAAAGTAATTCAATTTAATTCATAATTCACATTAATAAAAATTTCTGAACGTACGCGTTTTCAGTGTGCTATATTTAGACGTTTTCGTTAGATAATTGAAATATTATTAATAATCAATGTCAAAATTTAAAATAATAGGAGGGGAAACTCTTGAAGGTATAGTCAGACCAATTGGAAATAAAAATGCAGTTCTCAAAATGATCCCTGCAACGTTGTTGACAAATGAAAAGGTCACTATAACAAATGTTGCCGACATTAGTGATGTTTTGGTCATGCTTGAAATAATGAAAGAGTTGGGATCTGATATAGACTATAACCCTCAGACAAAAATACTAAACATCCAAACAAGTCAAATCAAGACAACAAAAATCAACCCAATCCTTGCCACAAAACTTCGAGCATCAAACATGTTTTTGGGACCTATACTTGCTCGTATGGGAGAGGTCACAAATGTAATTCCTGGTGGAGACAAGATTGGACCTAGAGAAATGAATGCACATTTTGATGGCTTCACTCAGCTAGGTGCAAAAATTACAAACAATCCAGACAAAACCTTTACTTTATCTGGAAAACTTTATGGGACCGATATTTTTCTCTATGAGCCAAGTGTTACTGCTACAGAAAACTTAATACTTGCTTCTGTTCTTGCTGAAGGGAACACAACAATTTTCAATGCGGCATGCGAACCTCACGTAAAAGCTTTGTGTTATATGCTAAATTCCATGGGTGCAAAGATCTCTGGAATTGGAACGAACTATCTTCAAATTGAGGGTGTAAATTCGCTTGGTAGAACAGAATACGTGGTCCCAACAGATCACATCTATGTTGGTACATTTCTTGCGATAGGCGCTATGAACCATGGGGAAATAAAAATCTCAGATGTAAATCACGACGATATGAAACCCATCCTTTATCTGTATGAAAAAATAGGTCTCAAAACCCTTAAAGAAGGAAATACATTGATACTACCTGCAAATCAAACATTGGAAATTGAAGACACAGAATGGGCAAGAACAAAGGGATTTTATTCTCAACCATGGCCGTGTTTTCCAACTGACATGATGAGTTTGGCAATTGTGATGGCGACACAAACTAAAGGATCTTTGCTGTTTTTTGAAAAAATGTACCCTGGGAGAATGTTTTTTGCCAACTATTTAAATGGAATAGGTGCAAATATTATCCAAGCTGATCCACACAGAATAATGGTAACGGGTCCAACGAAACTAAAAGGAGGTGGGACACTCTCATCACCAGATTTGAGAGCGGGTATGGCATACTTAACGGCTGGATTGTGTGCACAAGGGGAGACCTTCGTCGAAAACATTGAGCACATAGATAGAGGTTATCCTCATATGGAAACGATACTGTCAAATCTAGGGGGAAAGGTAGAAAGAATTGAATAAACTATCTTAAATTTTGATTGGTGATAGTTGGTTTTGGATGAAATTTTTGGAATACAATAATAATGAATTTAAGATACGTGAAGTGTGAAAAATAATATTTGATATGTAAATAATCTGAGTTATAAATTAACTAAAAATTGAAAAAAAGCATGGATTATGAGTTTAAGTATTGTCACATTACGAAATGAATTAAAATATCTAGGTGAAATAAGCGTTAAGATTTTTTTAAGTGATAAAGTGAAAAATAGTGAATGAAGATTTAGATATTCAAATTCATGAGTACAGTAACTAACTTTTTTGCAATGTAAAAAAGTAATTCAATTTAATTCGTAATTCACATTAATTATTTGAATTGTGCTGTATTGGACAATTCTGACAATCAAATTAGTAAATATTTAATAAACTGATAAAATCAAATATGACAATTTTTCGTGAGATCCTAAAATCCATTCTCATCGTCCTTGCAAAAAATGCAACAAAAAAACACAGGATCAAGTTCATTGTTGTTGTTGGCTGGTTTGGATCAGACCTGGTCAAAGAAGGTATATACCAATCTTTATCGGAAAAGTTCAATACTAGAAGAAACATCAAAAAAGTATGGTGGGACCTGTCTGTACCTTTAGACATATTGGGATATGAAGATAAACAATACAAATTTTTTCAGTGGTTGGTATTGTTTTTTCGAACAATCTTTTCTCTGATACTCAACAAGTCAAATCCACACACATTTATTTTAAGTCTCAATCTCACACAGAAATCTATTGCAGAATACTGGTATAGAATAGTTGATCCAGCAATACTGGTTGTGACAAGTTACAAAGAGAGAAGAGGATATTTGGTTGATGCATTGATTAGAAAGACCAAGGAAGTAAACGGAATTGTATTGATGTCAGATCAGATAACACAAAAAAAATTCGAAAATTTCCAAAAATTTGGTTTCAGAACAGGCAAAAACCCAGAAATTTTCACAGCATCAAACAAATATCCAGTAAATAAAGATTTTCCTCCTCTATTCCTAAAAATCTACTCTCCTGTGATCTCTGTTCTTGAGACACTTGATATTGAAAAACAGGAAATCGTCCATGCACTTGCAAAAACATGTGCAGAAAAAAACCTGGTATCCAAAATAATTCAGAAGGTAAGAGAAGAATAATGAAAACACTGTCTCGAGAAGAGCAAGAGAAAATTGCAAAAAAAGATAAACTTACCCAAAAAGATTACAAACTAATTTATGAATCCTATTACACTCGTATTTTTAATTTTATCAATGCGAGAGTTATTAGAAGAGAAGATGCCGAAGATCTAGCGTCTGTTGTTTTTGAAAGAGTACTCAAAAAACTTTCTGATTTTCAGTGGCAGGGAATTACAATAACTTCATGGATATTTAGAATCGCTCGAAATGCCATAATTGACCACTACAGAAAAACAAGTGATAGAGACAAAGACCCTTCTATAGAACAAATTGGCGATTTTTTGGTGTCCAATGAAGAAAAAATTGAACAAACTATTATCGATAACGAAGACGAGATAAAACTATATAACGCCATCAGGGAATTCAAAGAAAAAGACCAATTATTGATCTATTATAAATTTTTCGAAGATCTATCAAACAAAGAAATAGCGGAAATTACTGGAATGACAGAAACCAACGTCGGGACAAGGTTGCATCGGATTCGAAGTAAGATTAAAGATATTTTAGAAAAGAACTAGAAATGATTGTTCAAAAACTCAAAAATTTGTTTCATCTTTTTCAATCGCTTTTTGCCAATTTCAAGTACCACTTTCCAGCAAAAGAACTCATCATAATTGGAGTAACTGGTACAGATGGAAAAACCACAACGACATCAATGATATATCACATATTGAGACAAAATGGATTGAAGGTAGGAATGATTTCAACTATTTTTGCAAAAATAGGAAATGAAGAAATTGATACAGGCATGCATGTCACCACCCCAGAGCCATGGGATTTACCAAAAATTTTGAGACAAATGATTGAGAAGGAAATTCAATACGTAGTAATTGAATCAACCTCTTCTGGACTCGACCAAAATAGATTGTTTGGTATCAGATTTGATGCATCTTTAATAACAAATATTGGACACGATCATATAGATTATCACAAAACATGGGAAAACTATGCCAATGCTAAATTCAAGATAATTGAAAAAACCAAACCAAATGGTCTGGTCGTATTGAATCAAAATCACGAAAGCTATAAATGGCTAAAAACGAAATATGAAAACAGAGAAAACAAACAAAGACTTAACTCAAAAACAAACAGGATAGACTTCAATACCGATGTTTTGAAAGATACTCAATATTCAATTGATGGTATTCAGTTTTCTTTCAAAGACGTCAAATTTAAAGTTCCCATAATTGGAGAATACAATTTTCAAAATGTACTTGGAGCAATAAACATTTGTAATAAATATCTAAATCTTGAAGAAATCTCCAATTCAATCAAAACATTCAAAAGTCCAAAGGGCAGGATGGAAGTAATTCAAACAAAACCATTTACCATAATAATAGACTTTGCACACACACCTTCAGCACTTGAAAAAGCTCTAGAATCAATAAACAAAATTCGACCTAACAACACTTCAAAAATAATAACCGTATTTGGTTGTGCAGGACAGAGAGACCCAGAAAGAAGAAAAATGGGATACATATCTTTAAAGTATTCAGATATTACAATTTTGACAATCGAAGACTCCAGAACAGAGAAGCTTTTTGATATAAATTCGGAAATCATTTCACATGCAGATAATAGTGGAAATTTAAATCAAATCATTCGATTTCAAAACCACAAACAATTTATTGAGTACAAAACAGCACTTCAACAAAGCAAATTATCCAAAGGATACCTATTGAGTTTTGACTATGAAGAAGTACAAAACAGAATTGATGCAATTGAGCTTGCAATGAATATTGCAAAGGATAATGATATTGTTTTTGTAACTGGCAAAGGACACGAAGAATCTTTGGCAATAGGCACACCTATTGTTGAATATCCATATACTGATCATGAAACCATCAAAAACCTACAAAACAAATAAGACTTCAAAACTACTTTAAAGTATTTTATACTGTCTCAACTTAATATTTCTGTCTACAATTATTATTTCTTATATCTTATCCTTCAGACCATGCAAATATTCATCGACTCTGCAAATCCAGATGACATACTCAAAGCATATGAGACAGGCCTTGTTGATGGTGTAACAACAAACCCGTCTCTTGCAGCCAAAGCAGGAATTGATTACAAAGAAGCAGTAGATAAAATTCTTTCATTTGTGAAAGGGCCAGTTAGTTTAGAAGTTTTGAGTACAGATTACGAGGATATGGTAGATGAAGGAAAAATGCTTGCACGAATGGGAAAACAGGTTGTTGTGAAAATTCCAATGACAGTGGATGGTATCAAGGCCACGAAGACACTGAAACAACTTGGGATTGGTGTCAATATGACACTTGTATTCTCTGCAAACCAAGCACTTTTGGCTGCAAAAGCTGGAGCAGAATTTGTCAGTCCTTTTGTTGGAAGACTTGATGACAATGGACAGATTGGAATGGATCTAATAACAGAAATTATGGAAATATTTGTCAATTACAATATCAAAACCAAAATACTTGTTGCATCAATTCGACACCCACTTCACGTACAAGAAGCCTCCATGATAGGGGCTGATGTAGCAACAATCCCTCCAGAAGTATTCTGGAAGTTATTTGAACACCCCATGACAAAATCGGGAATTGAAAAGTTTATGAATGATTTTCAAAAAGCAGGTATTAAACCATTAGTTAGTTTAGATCAAGAATATAAATAATATGACCACAAAAATTATTATTGGAGCAGATCATCGGGGTTTTGGTCTCAAGGAATCATTTATATCTTATTTGAAGACCAATGGCTTTGAATACAACGACATGGGTGCATACAAATATGACAAAGATGACGATTATCCCGACTTTGTTTTCTCTGTCTGCGATACCGTGACGAAGGACCCAACAGTACTAGGTGTGCTTTTTTGTGGAAGTTCACTGGGCATAACCGCAGCAGCAAACAAAGTCAGGGGAATAATTGCGACGAATCCAAGGACACCTGAGGAGGCTATCGAAGACAGAGATCATCATGGTGGAAATGTTTTATGTATTTCTGCAGACCATATAGACATCGACACAACTTGGAAAATCTTTACAAACTGGTTCTCGACACCTTTTAGTGGAGGAAGGCACGAAAGAAGAATTCAAAAAATCAAGAAATACGAAAATTTAGAATAGAGAACAATAAATACTGGAGGCATAGAACAAAACACAACAAATAAAAGGCTGAGAAGTATTTTATTTGAAATTTGACCCACATTTAAGTCTTTTTTCAGTACGTTAGTACTTTCTCATCATATCCGGAAGCAAAAAGCTTTGCAATCTGAGGAAGAATTTTCATGGTTTCTTTGACAAGCTCATGTTTTCCACGTCTATCGGCCATAGCTAGAATCCTTTCTCGAAGTACATCTAAATACAAAACATCTTGCATCATGTAATACACTTGTGAATTTGACCAATTCTCTGGTCCAACCTCCCAATCGCCCAAAAGCTCAGTGTCTTCTTGAGAATAATCAGGGTCCACAAACATTTTGATTAACATTTTCATTGAATAGTTTTGAGTATTCGTCCATGCAATCTTTGCAGCAACCTTTGTATCAAATATTTTTCCTTGGATACTCTGTTTGATATATTTTTCTATTCTAGGAATATCCGAAGAAAAAACATGAAATATTTTTTCGATGTTTGGGTTTGTAAACAAATCAATAATTTTCTGAGTTGGTTCTTTTTCAAACGTATAAATTTCCTCAATTCTCAGATTACCCATCTCATCCTTTGAGCTGATTTGGATAACACATAGTTTGTCCTTGTACAGATCAAATGATAGATATTCTGTATCAACCCCAATCCATTCACAGTTTGAATATTCGTATACAAGGTCATCAGAGACACTGACAACCTGTCGCAATTCCTGATCGGATCTATATGGATTTTTTATTTTAAAAGTTTTTTCTATTTGCATTATTGTTTTTTAAGAGTTGATTTCACGAGTACTTCCAAAATAATTGGCTCAATAGACGCTTGATACAAAAACAGCAAGCCCAAGACAATAGGAAGTACCAAAAATCCGATTAGAATATACATCAAGAAAGCTGCAAAGAAATAAACAGCCATCCAAATCGAATAGAAAATAAGGGTAACTACGAGGAAATATAAATAATTATTTGTATTGGTCTTAAATTCATTCCATATTTTCATTGGATTGAACGAATCCAACCATCTTCCAGAAACAAAAAACTTATAGACAATTGGTCTTACTATAAGTTCATATACCAATACAAATGTTGTGATTAAAAACAACATCACAATATATAAAAAGAAAAACAAAATAAAAGTAAATAGATAATATCCACCATTTTCTTCCCCCATACTCATAAAACCCCCAAAAAAAGAGAAAAACAAGAAAAAAACAATTAATAATAAATACAAAGGTAACAGATACCATATTTTCACGAGCATAATCTTGAATCCCTCCAGTAGCTTTCTACCGAACGATTCAAACACTCCTGTTAATGACCCCTTATCCAAAAGTGATTTAAGGTTCACGATTGCTGATCCTGGAGCAAACAATCTCATAAATATAGCAAAACCGACTATAGCTATATAAACACAACAAAACAAGACCATAAAAATTCCCAAAATCGTAGAATCTTCTTCACCTCCAATTCCACCAACAAACATTACAAAGATAAAGAAAATATAGAACGATACATATACAAACGGAGATAAAAGCCAAAATATTGAAGCTAAATTTCTGCCTTTCCAAGACCAAAATTTCTCAAATATTTCTTTGAGATCGTAGTTTCCTATTTTCATACATAAAGTTATAAAATAAGGCTAATTATACATTCTTCTACTCTTTTTAGGTCATTTTGTGTTTACAAAATCATTTTGAAGAAGTCTCACAATAAGTGTTATCATCGTGAATTTTTCCTCAGGTCTACTTGCAGCAACCAGAAGAGCCAAAGCAACTAATGCATTGTCATTCAATTTCTTTTCTTTGCTTGCTTTCCAAGCAAAGCCATTCATCTCAAGATAATACAAAAACAACATAGATCCAACTCTTTTGTTTCCATCAACAAAAGGATGATCTTTGATAATCAAATATAGAATATGGGCAGCTTTCAGCTCTACTCCCGGATATAAATCCTTTCCATCAAATGTTTGATTGATAGAATCCAAAACTACATCAAGTTTGTCATCAACCTCTCTACCAAACAAAGTGTTGCTGAGACCTTTTTGCTCCATTCTCAAAACGAACTGATCAACAAGTCCCCGAGCCTTTTTTGTAGTCAATCTATATTTTACATCCCGATTTACATTTTTGAAATCAAGTACTCCTTCATCATATTTTGCAAATATGTTCCAAGTTTCAGCATAATCTTCTATCAAAGTAAAAAGATCCTTTTCCTTTCCCTCAAAGACGGGAAGATCAGCACTTTCTCTCATGACATCGATTATTTTTTCTAGTTCCAGAAGCCTTTTTTCGTGCTCGTCAAGCTTTGCATCTTCATCAATGACATACCCTTTAGTTAGATATTCATCCAAGACATCAATAATCCACTCCCTAAATTGAAAAGTTTTTGTGTTCTCAATAGAAAAAACAAGCGGTATAAACTCTTTTAGATAAATATCACCTTTGTTTTTATCTATTATTCTGGTCAGTTCAACTTCTTTTATTCCAAGCATTTTGCTTGCTTCTTTTGTATTTATTTTTTTTGATAGTCTCATGTCAACTTTTTAATTTATTTTGAAGCATGTGTACCCGCAACGAATCCAGATGCCCATGCCCAAGCAAGATTGAATCCGCCAATTTTTCCATCCACATCTATCACTTCCCCAGCAAAATATAAACCCGGCCTAATCTTTGATTCAAGTGAAAAATCATATATCTCTTTTGCTAAAACACCACCTGATGTAAATTCAGCTTGTTCCCAACCCCTCGTTCCTTTTACCTCCACTCTCAAGCTTATCAGATTTCGAATAATTTTTCTGAATTCTTCTTTGGACAAATCACTCGAATACTTTTCCCCATCTATATCAACTATTTTGAGAAGTGTTTTGACAAATTTGATTGGTAAGGATCCATACAAAATATACTTGATTTCAACATCTGGCCTCATTTCAGTTTTGTTTTTTAACTTATCATATAAACTATCATAATTTTCCCCGGGGAAAAAATTGATCAATAAAGTCACTTTTTTGGATTTTTTTGACGATAATAAATGAGCAATATTTCTAGAGATATCAAGGATAGGAGGACCAGAAAGACCATAATCAGTAATCAAAAGTTCTCCACTCGATTCTTGTATCCTATCATTGTCTAGCATACACAACAAACTAGCCTCAACTCTCACTCCCGATGCCTGGGAAAGATATTTGTTGTCTACCAAAACAGGAACCCCTGAGGGAAAAAGCATTGAAACCTTGTGTCCCAGCGACTCGGCGATAGCATAGCCTGTCTTTGTAGCACCCAATATTGGATATGAACACCCTCCAAGTGCAACAATAATTTTTTTCGATTCAAAATCCTTTTCATCTGATCTCACAATAAATTTCTGATTCCACTCAACTGAACCTATCTCATAATCACACAATACATCAACCTCAAGTCTCTCCAGTTCCTTCTTCAAAATAGCTAATACTGTTCTTGCATCATTGGTTTTTGGAAAAACTTTTCCTTTGGATAAAAAACCTTTTTGTTCTTCATAAAGATCAATCCCCATCTCTTCAAAAAAATTCATTATCTTCTTTGAATCAAATTGCGCAAATACAGCATTGATTAATTTCTTATCTGGATTATAAAAACTACTTGTCTCAATATTTTTATTCGTAATATTGCATCTACCTGAACCTGAAACCAGAATTTTTTTTCCAAGAGTATCGTTGTGTTCAAGTATTGCAATTTTTAGGTTGTTATTCTTTCTTTTGGCAGCTATTGAAGCCATAATTCCGCTTGCGCCACCACCAAGGATCAATAAATCATACATTTCAAAATATTTTTATTTCTTTTATTTTATTCTGAATGGGATACAAGGTAAACAGTTTAATTTGATGTCTTTTTCATACTCAAGTAAAATCAAAACAGATGCATTTAGGAAATTAAGCAAGACATGGAGAATCAAAAAGAAAATAAAACACTGTGGCACCTTTTGACAATACATGATGTACTCAACGTCCTTCAAACAACAGAAACGGGGTTAAGTTCAAAAGAAGCTAATAAAAGACTGTTGAAATCAAAATCAAATACACTACCTCGGGAAAAACCTCAACATTGGTCCAAAATATTGATTGAACAAGTCTCAAGCCCGCTAGTCTTAATCCTTATATTTGCTGTAATCATTACTTTTCTGGCTCACGAATATTTGGATGCTTCCATTATATTTCTTGTAATAATTCTAAATACATTCATTGGTTTCTCCCAAGAACTTAAGGCACTCAAAGAGATCGAATCGCTTCAAAATATCAAAACTCAGAAAACATTGGTTTCCAGAGACCAAAAAGAATTGATAATCAACTCAGAAATTTTGGTCCCAGGAGATATTGTTTTACTTTCTGCAGGAGACAGAGTACCAGCTGATTTGAGAATTACAAATGCAAATTCTTTGCGCGTTGACGAAGCAATTCTGACTGGAGAATCAGTTCCAAGAGATAAAAATTCAAATAAATTGAATAGAAATGTTCCACTTGCTGACAGAGACAATATGCTATACGCAAATACAATGGTGGTTGCAGGAAAATGTAGAGGTATAGTAGTCAATACCGGTTCAAATACGGAGTTTGGGCAAATTGCATTTCTTGTCCAAAAAGAAATTGCACCTCAAACCCCACTCCAAAAAAAAATGTATGATCTTGCAAAGTTGCTTGGGTTGATCTCGGTATGTATGATTATTCCTATTTTTATAATCGGTTACCTGCGAGGACTTGCACTACTTGAGATATTTCAAATGGGGATATCTCTTGGAGTAAGTGCTGTACCAGAAGGTCTTCCTATCATAATCACTCTCACACTTGCGTTTGGTGTCAAAAGGATCCTAAAACAAAATGCACTAATCAAAAAACTTCCAGCAGTCGAAGTTTTGGGTAGTTGTGATGTAATTTGCACCGACAAAACAGGAACACTTACAACAGGGCAGATGACTCTCAAAGAAATTTATACAAACACAAAAGCATATTTTTTTGAGAAAAACAAAGAAGAAACAAAGATTCTCGAACAAAAACTTACAAAAAAATTACAAACTTACCGAATTTCAATTATATAAATAT
>CAYSKC010000012.1:0-11512 GCA_964431615.1 uncultured Candidatus Saccharibacteria bacterium | reverse complement strand
TGCATTAGAGATTTCTTGTATTGAATTTGATCTCATCCCGAGAAGTTTAGCCTCTCCCATTTTTACCCCTCGAAGTATATTGTCTTTGAGTGAAACTGCAAGAAGATTGAGATCTATTCCTTCTTGAGAACTTAAATCATCATTTTGCAATAACTCCAAAAGTCGTTTTTTGACACCCAAAACTGCTCTTTCCAAAGCAAGCATTGTATCTATCTCTTCTGACTCAAAATACTGCTCATGAAGCTGATCCAACAGAAGATCCCCTGCTTTGATAGCATCAAAGGATGCTGGTGCTGAAAGTGAAATTACTGCGAATAATTCCCCTTTCTCCATAAAAATTGCTGGGATTTGAGGAGAATAAAAATATACACTCGACCATTTTGAGACAGTTGGATTTCCAATATAATAGTCTGTTTTGAGCCCTATATTTTCTTTTTCCATCTAATCTGCTATTACTTTGTAAAAAGTAAGGCTATACATAAAATCCTCTTCTCCACTTGGCTGCTCATTTGCAATCCATATATTCCATATTGATTTAAATAACCATCCTGCTATATACCTTTCCCCATTTGATCCGATCAATTTTATCCTCTTTACCCGACCAGATGGATCAGTCTCAAATCTGATTTCTGTAAGATTTCCAATTTCATCATTAATTTCTTCCAAAAAAGCACGATAAGAACTCGACGCTTTGTCTGACGATGCACTCCAAGTCAACATTTCTTCTATTTCTTCTATAGTATAACTATTTGTTCTCCATGTCCAATATGTGTAATTATACGGGTATGTCGTATCTTCATCATTCACCGCCCTCAAATATGGTTTTGGTGTTCCAGTTCCGTCAAGACTACTCCAGACAGTATCATTGTTTGCAGTACCCCAACCGTTGTGATTATCCGAACTATAAAAAGCACTTATTGGTTCTCCATCGTACATAATCACTTCAAATTCTGTATCATCGGCTGCCCATCTTTTGTTTTCTCCTCCTTTATAAACCTGACACTTAGCTGATGTGCAGATACTAGAACCATTTTGAGTCTTGTTTATACCATAGGTTCTAAAAGCGACTGCTTGAGCTTTTATGGCCTCTTCTGGCCAACATTTCCAGATATTGTCTGGATCAAAATCGATATCCAATTCTTCACAAGAGTAATCAGGAACCTCACCTGCTCCAGCAACATAATCTTCTATACTCATAGTACCATACCCATCGACATTTATTGTATCGCGGGCCGTAAAAGTTTGAATGGTTGTCCCTGGATAATATAGTTTCAGAATTTTTTTGTAGTCCCAGCCTTTGAGTGCAGCACCCAGTGCCCCAAACTGCGAAAGTCCAACACCATGACCTTGATAGAGTTCTCTCCCGATTCCTTTAAAATATATTTCACCCTTTACAAGAGGTTTTGTTCCACCATTTTGGGCTTTTCCCAGAAGATAGGCTTCATATCTTTGGATTTCCTCCTGTTCTCTTGTCAACTCATCAATTTCTGACTGGATTTGACCAAGCTTTGCTCTATAATTTTGGACATCTTGTTGGTTTTGAGAGATCTTTTCATCAAGTTCAGCTATCTGCTTTGCAAGTTCTTCTACTTGAACATTTAATTCTGCAATTTTTTGTTCAAATTCAGCCTTTTGTTGTTCGGACTGAACAAGTTCTTCTTCGAGTATTTGGATCTCACCTTCCAATTCTTCAATTCCTTCTTGTTCATCTTCGGATAATGCCGAGTGATAAGTTGCAAATTTAATTACATCTTTTACCTCCTCAGACAATAAACTTTTGACAACATTATCCTGTTTCCAAGTTAGGTAAGACTCAAAAATTATATCGTTTTGCCTGATAATACTTCTCTCTTTTTCCAAAATATTTAATTCTTTTTTTTCCTTCAGTTCTTCAAGTTTTTTTTTGATCAGTTCCACTTCGTTTTTATTTATCGAAATCTGAGCATTTACTGTATTTCTTTTTCCAGCTACATTTCCAAGTTCATTTTTTTGAGCTTCAAGATTTGCTTCAAGACCTTTGATTTCTTCATCAACAACTTGCATCTCCTCTTGTTTTTTTTCAAGCTCTTCTTGAACATCATCTATTGTTCTTCGAGCATTGACTACATATGAGAAATTTGTGGTTATTAGAAAAAACACCACCAAAAGTTTCAAAATTTTTTTTAGGGTAAATTTCGAATTATTCATCCAACAAAATTACATTCCCGAGTTTATTATAAAATTCATTGTGAGTAAAAAACAAAATTTGTCGATTTTTTGTCTCAAGTTTCAATAACTCCAATACCTTTTCTATCCTAAATTTGTCAAAACTAACAAAAGGGTCGTCAAATATAAGTGGTGCATTTTTTGAGATCGACTTAAAATAAGACAATCTTGCAAGAAGATTTATCTGATCGATAGTACCTGTAGATAAGCTTTCTTCAGGCTCGACAAAAGCATCTTTTTCATTCGAGAAAACCCTTAAATTGAGTTCTTCATCTATTTCGATCTGTTTGTACCTACCGTTTGTTATTTCAAAAATATATTTTTGAATGTCTTTCTTTAGATAACTGCTAGCGACTGAAGCCGTGTCTTCGAGGGCTTTATTTAAATATTTTTTTAGATTCTCCAAGACATCAAGTCGATGCAGAGATGCACTCAGTTTCTTTTCCAATTCATCAATTTCTATCTCCAGATCTAGAATTTTGAAACTTCCTATTTTTGAACTCTCCATCCTTGCCTTGTCTTCAATAATATCTCTTTTCAGTTCTTCCAATTCTTTCTCACACCTCTCTTTTTCATTTTGTTTTTTTATGTACTCTTCGGGTGAGATTTCTATTCTCTTGCTTGAGGAAGACAGTTTATTAATTAAAATCGATTCTCTTTGTTTGATCAAATCAATTTTTCGTTTCTCAATATTTTCAAAGTTTTCACCATGCAAAACAGCCTCAATTAACTTCTTGTGATTTTCAATATTAGTTTTGATATTTTTGTATTTTGCCTCAACAGCTATTAGTTTTTGATAGTTTTCAATACCATACGATGAAAGAATTTTGAGTTGTTCTTCTCTATCAATTGCAACAAGCGCATTCAAATCTTCAATTTTTCTTCTAGTTTTAGAAATCCCTTGATTCTGAAAAATAGCAATGACTATTGTAAATACAATTGACACAATAGCAAGAAAAATGAACACCAATCCAATAATCCCAAATCTATCAACCAAATTTATCATGATTGCTGCCAAGAGAAATATTGGTGACAAAATTATCAACACTTTCAAACTAGAATTACTTGAAGTTTTTTTGTAGATAGACGGAGAAAATTTTTGAATTATTTCTTCATTTTTTTCGATCTCTCTTTGTATTTCTTCATATCGACCAATGTTTTCTCCCAAAATATCCAAAGGCATTTTCCCCATTTCGAGCATTTCACTTTGAAGTTTGTTTATTTCAAGTTCAGTTTTTTTCACATTCTCAATGTCTTCGATTATCTCATTGATTTTTTGATCGAGCTCATTCAAAGCTTCTTTAGCTTCAATCATTTGTTCGTTTTCTTTCAAAAGTCTCTCGAGACTTTCTTGTATTTCTTGAAGTTTTGCAATTTTTTCATTGTTGTTTGAAATATTTTTTTGAAGCTTTGCATGTTTTTCTCTATGACCTACGAGTTCTAACCATTGTTCACGTTTTTCCTTTAAAAGATCTGTATAATACTTGATCAATCCTGGTTTCTTGGCAAGTCCTTTCATGCCGACCTGAAGATCGGCGATTTCTTTTTCAATAACCCCAACAATCCCAGCAATGTCTTCTCCTGGATGCCCTTCTACCACTGCCCCCTGAATGATCGCAGACAGATTTTTTTGTTTTCGGATCTTTGAGATGTCTTCCTGCCGAATAAAACCAGTTGACTCATATATTTCTGGTGATGGTATATTCAAAAAACTGATCAATTCTTTTTGGATTTTGGTTGAATCGTCCAATTTTGATTTCTTAGTTATATTTTCCAATTCAGAAATTTGTTTTTCAAAATCTTTTTTCAAAAAATATTCCTGTCCATCATGTTCAAAACTTAGTTCTATTCTGGGATTCTCTTTCTGCCCCCAACTTCTAACTTTCCCAAATTTTCTTTTTGATTTGGTTTTGACATCTGTAAACAACACATCCATCAAAGCAGAAGTAATTGTTGACTTCCCCGCCTCATTCTTCCCAATAATGGTATTTAGACTCGAATCAAACTCAATATTTTTTTCTTTAAACTTTCGATAATTTTTGATAGAAAGTTTTTTGATCTTCAACTTTGTATTTTTGTTAATCTATAAACTCCTTCTTGAAGGACTTCTTCTAATATTGATTTTTGAATAGGATCATTCGTTTTTTTTATGTCTTTTTGAACTTCTTTTATAAATCGACCAATCACTAGCTCCTCAGGATATTTTGACAAATCATCCTTCGTAAATTTGAGTACGGTGTTGTCCTGAATTTTTAATAAAAAGAATTTTTCCCTGTAGAATTCTTCAATAGCTTCCAAATCAATTTTGTCCTCAAGTTTACGTCGTCCAATTATTGACACATTTAGTATCATATTTTTATTCTCCTCATGAGCAATATTTTTGATTATTGAACTTTGGATATCGTCACTTGATTCCTTTGAATCAGTCACACTGATTGAGATTTGTTTTGATGTGATAATTCCAAGAGATATTGGTTCGACCACAATTTTGGAATCAACCTCAACGTATAGAACATTTCCTGCATTCACCTGATCACTAGCCAAAATTTCGGGTGAACCCGAAAACCATGCTTTGGTCTTTTTTGTCGACACATCCAATAGCCCGTGCCAATCTCCAAGTCCAATATAATCAAAACCTAATTCATCAATTTCTTCTTTTTTTAGGACAGAATTCTTTCCATCTTGTTGTCCAATATCAATCCCTGCGTGAAAAAGAGCGATTTTGAATTTAGAAACATGCCTTTGTTTTAAAGTTTGTTTAAGTGCCAAAATCCCTTTCTCTGTCGAAAATTGCTCACGTGTTGCATGTCCAGCAAGTACCAAATTGAATTCATCAAACTCAATAAGTTCTGGGTTTTCTGATCTGAATATATATATTTTTTCATGGATATTTTGTAAAGCATCAAAAATCGATCCTTTTTCCAATCGATCATGATTTCCGGGAAGCAATACAATATGAATACCACTATCAGCTACTTCTTCAAGTTTTGAAAAAACATAATTTGATAAAACCTTATCTGGATATGGATTGTCAAATAAATCACCCACAACAAATATAAAATCAACTTTTTTGTCTTTTGCTACTTGAAGTACTTTTTCGAATGTTTTGTTGAGATTAAGTCTATGTTCTTTGGCTTTCACACCACACCAGCCTAGTTTGGCACCTAAATGCAAATCTGATGTTTGAATAAATTTGAACATCTTTATTTTCAATAAATCATTTTCATCTAAATTATAGAGTATTAGGAAGTTCTTTAGTTCAATTCGTCACCATCTGTACATGCATCTTTGAAGAAAAACGTGAAACCCGGTACAGTTAGATCATAAACAATGTCCCCACTTTCTTCACAATCACCTGTCGCATTATCTTTTAGACAATAACATTTTGTTGTCTGAATATTCAAAACATCGAAGAAAAAGTGAAGAGCTGGAATAGCAATAAAAGCTAGAATAAGGCCAATCAACCACCACATTGCTTTTGAAACAACATTTCCCATTCTTTCAGGACTTGTCGCATTTGTCATGAACTGTATACCTATCCAGACAATCTGTATGACCGCATAAACTCCTATAAAGGCCCAAAAAATATAAATTATGTCCAAAAAATAATTCTCAATCTGCTGAAGAGTGGGCGGTACCAAATTTGCAGCTATTGCTGAGCCATCTTCTTGGATACATACGATTGTCTCATTATCTGAACCAGTTGCAAGAGGTGCGAGTGTCGGAGTTGGGACCAATCTTATATTTCCGTCAGCATCCAAATTTGTTCCTGGGGTAATTGTCAGCTTGGTTGAAGAACTATTTTCTAGTTCGACGATAGTCTCTCCTTCATAAATGTAGTATTGATTGACAGTTGCGTTTTCTTTGTCAAATTTTCGATATACTCCAGTTACACCCTCCGGCCACGGGAGATTTGTACAATCATAGTTTAGAAGATAATATTCCTCATCAGTTGAACTTGCATTGAATTCTGGATTGATACTATCTTGTGATTGTGCTCCCACGCGACAAACCAACACCGACATCAGGCAGATAGCACAAGCAAAAATACTATTTAACTTTGTGATTTTACTCTTCAACAACTACTTTTTCTATAATAGCCTCAATTTGTGATTTTGTTGAACCTTCAGCTTTACTTGTATTACATAATATCGAAGGTCCATCCAATTGTGCATTTTCATTGTTGTCACACATGCTACAAACTTTTGAAAACTGATCTTTCAAAGTACTTGTAGAAGGATTTTCGGTACAAGCATAACATCCATAACTATCTGGCGAATTTAAACATATCTGGTGTGGCTGAATCTGCTCTGGATTTATTCCAAAAAATATCAATACCACAGCAACTCCCAGAACCCCAACAAAAACTCCTCCTACTGCTATCATATTTCTTTGCATTATTTTTGTTGCGTCACCAATATCTCCCTTGTCATCTTGAGCATATTTCATAAGTCCCCTAACAATATAAAAAACAATCAAGGCAAGAAAAACACCCAACAAAATTAAAAAACCAACCTGTACTCTGTTGAAAACAAGTTTGATTACATCATCATTTAATAAATCGTCAAAAATAGGCGGTAACATTTGTGCTCGAATTGTTTGTATAGAGAAAACAAAAACTCCAAATACAACCAAAAATTTTGTAATGAAAGACGGTTTTTTCATTTGTTTTGAAAAAAAATTAAATAAAACTTATCTCATAATATATTGTAAGCTATTTCAAATCAAATAGTAAACTTCTCACAACCTTCTGCTCCACCAATATTTGCAGGAAGTGTATTTTGATACTCTCCATTTGGATCTGAAATAAAGAGCCAACCACCTTTTTCTGGATCTCCCACAACTGCAGCATTTCCTACTGCCCCCCCTATATCAATTGCTTTTTCGGTTTCATCTGAAGAAAGTACACTACTAAAACTCTTGCAACAATAAATCATGGTTTCATCCTCAAAAATATCTGGATTCACTAATTGTGCACTATATTCAGCCCGAAATAGAAACGTTCCATCACCGCACTGTGATAATTTCAATGGCCATTTGAAAAGATTCCCCATTCCCAGATAAGTTGAGATCAGAATATATGCAAACAACATAGCAAGAGTGTAACCCACTGCTCTGATTGTTCCCTCCGCTCCTCTCATCCCTTCAGTCATATCATCTGACTCTTTTTGCAAAAATTTGTATGCATATCTGACCAAATTAAATGCCGTATATATCATGAACCAAGCTATAGAAAGTACTAGAATATAACTAGCAAATCTCAATACCCCATATTTGCGTAAATCAGTAACAAAGGTAGGTTCAAAAATGGGGAAAATGAACTTGTTGTCATCGCCGCCAAAGTCTATTACAACCCCCTCATCTGGTTTTGGGGTGATCGTTGATGAACCTGACTGAGCAAAAACTGTCTGCATAAACATGAAAATTCCAAACAGAATAATCACAAAGAATAATAATTGGGATTTGTTTATTGTTCGCATGGATTGTTTGTAATATATGATTTACAACTTCCTACATCCAAATTCTTTCGATCTTCTAATTGCTGATCTGGATCAATTTTTACACACACTCCACCGCTCCAACTACAACTCATATTGTATTTCTCGCAAATAGCCTGCTCTTCAATTGATTCACATTTAATAAAAAAAAGTTCGTCAAAGTACTGTTTGAAATCATAGGGATTGCCCTGAAATCCAAGTATACGAAAAATGACTCCGGTCAATAAAATCGAACCTCCTGCAAACAGTACTCCAATCAGACCAGTTTCGAAATGCTTTTGGGCTTTTCCGTATTCGTGACTTTCAACTGCCGCAGTTAGATACTCATAAAGACCATTGAGTGCTATCACAACATACATAATCGCCCAGACACTTAGTGCCAGTGTTATGACAAGCCGAATAAGTAGTGGAAGTGTCTCACTTGTGATCACCAGATCAGCTCCCATGAAATTAAAATTTTTGTCTTGAAGGGTTCCTTTGTCTCCTTGATCATCCGCAATCACTCGAAGACACTCAATATATTTCTCAGTATTACCTTCAACACAACAATGCTCTGCATAATATTTTTGCTCATCGGTATCCGTTTTTTCCGAAAGGAGTTGCTCACGTTTACATCTGAGATCAATTATTTGAGGATCGTTTGCCAGAACTGGAGAAAAAACAACAGCGAAAAAAAAGAAAACTATGGTAAATTTTTTGAAAATTTTTTTGAGTTTCACACTTTCAAATTTAAAATTCAATAACGTTTTGTATACCCAATAGATCCCCAACTAGATCAACAACCGAAGGACCAACTGCAATCACAATAAGTCCTATGACAGCTCCCAATATGATTTTCCAACCTTTTTGTAATTTGTCCGTGTTTGGTCCAGATGTTTGGATCGTAAAACCTCCCCAAAAAAACACTCCCAAAAAAACCAAAATCACAACGGGTTTTATCAACGTAGCAATTTTACTGATCAATTCATGAAAAGGTATATCAATTGGACTTGGGATAGTTATTGCATAGGCTGTAGGAATAAAAAACACATAAAACAAAAAAAATGGAAGTTTAGAAATAATTGTCAGCAGTTTATTCATAGTAATTACAATAAATTCTCTTTATAGTATATATCATTACTCATTTGTTGTCTCAATCGTGCCTGGGCTAAATATTCTAAATACATTGACGCCAAGGAATTTAAGTCCCATAGCTGCAAAGATTATTACAAGTAGCGCAACAAATGCCGAAGTAATCATTTCTACTCCTTCTTTCTTTTTGTCTGGATTGTCCGCACCTTGAATCAAAAGTATGGCCTGTCCTACCCTGATAATAATTAAACCGCCTGCTATTCCGATACCTATTTGAATTATTCGAACTATGACACCGTTTTGGGTAGTGTCTACACAGCCTATTGCAGTATATACATTGTTTGTATATATAAATTCTCTCGTATTCCCAACAGCATTTGACGCCTCACTCTCATCACCGAAACGACTTCCGTCTGGTTTTCGTATTACGCAGTTGATACAATCAATATCTCCATGACAAGCGTTAACTGAATTGTTTGATCTATTCTCAAGTTCAAAATTGGAAACTGGGATCGTTGCAACCGTCTTTTTGAAAGTCAAATCCTCCCAGCCAGGGAATGTACAAATTCCACCATTATCACAGTCAAACATAATGATGATTTTATATGTTTCCTCACCCTGTGTTGGATTGCCACTATCATCAATTATGGGATGAAGAGAGCTGATATTGATCTTGTCTACACCATTTCCGGATATTTCATAATTCTCTCCATAATGAGTACTATCTGCTGACACTATTTTGTACCTGAGATTTATAAGTTGTCGTGAAGGAGCCGGTGTTCGTACTGACATCAGGATTTCTTGTTTATCTTTTGTAATATCTGTACTTGCTATTTCGCCACCCGAGATATTTCCCACCTTGAGATCACGCGAAGTTGTTATAACTGGTCCACATGGATCATTCCCATAGTCACCAATTAGCGGAGCCACATCCATTACCTTTACATTTGGAATATAAGCCTTGTAAAGACCATCGGGGAGGGCTCCTGGATCAAAAAAATTTCTACTTGAAGTAGATATTTGCAAAAAACCTTTTTGATAATTTCCAAAACTTATCTCTCCATCCCTTGAAAGCTCTTCTAGAATGGTTGGACCAGCTGAACCTCCTTCAGTTAGTTTAATTTTTGGAAGATCCGCCAGAAAATACTCAAGTCTATAGGGAATATCTGGATCCTTTCCATCTGCTTCTCTCTCTTCGGCAAGATTTCTTGAATCAACATCACTAAACTCAATTCTATCGTTATCCCAAAAACAATGAGCGTCTACTTCGTTCACCAAGAAAATTGAAAGAAAACAAAGATGTATAAAAAAGATTTTTTTGATCCTCAATAAGTATTTCATTGTGTTTATAATTTACTTCAAATTTAATCATTATTCAATTCAAATGAAAATTAACATAATTCGATTTGGAAAAATCAAAGACCCAAACATATTGAATCTCTACCAATACTACATGAAGCTTACTTCCAAATACTTAAGGATAGAAGAAATAGTACTCTGTGATGTCAAGGATAGAAAAATAAACAAGACTAATTTTGAGAAATTTAAAATTTCTGGAGAAATAATACTTCTAAGTGAAAGAGGTAAGCTTTATGACACAAATAGTTTTGCATTGGTTTTGAAAAATGCAAATAATAATTTGAAACAATTGAATTTCGTTGTAGGCAATGCATTTGGGTTTGAGAAGGATTTGCTCAATTATTATCGATCTATCTCACTATCTCCTATGACATTTCCTCATGAGATTGCACTAATACTTCTAATTGAGCAAATATATAGGGGTATGAATATCAATGCCCATGGAAAATATCATAAGTAAAAGAAAGAAATGATTTGGAATTATTTTATTAGTTTGAAACAGTTTTGTATAAAACAATTTCATCTCCTTCTTCAAGCTGAGTTTTTGGTTCTATCATAATCCCACATTCAGAACCTTTTTGCATCTCTTTTACTTCGTTCTTTGCATGTTTGAGCGATGTTATTTTTCCTCTGGAAATCTCTTCACCATTTCTCTCTACCCAAACCTTGTATCCTTTGATGACTTTTCCTGAAAGAATAACAGAACCTGCAATTGGTGTGCCATCTGAAAGGATAAATACCTGTTTGACTTTTGCTCGAGCCACTTCCTCATCTGTAAATTCCGGTTCAAGCATTCCATTCATAGCATCAGCTACCTCATCAATCAAATCATAAATTACACCATATGTACGAACTAGTACCTTCTCCTGTTTGATAATCTGAACCAAATCTGAAGGAACTACAACCTGAAAACCGAGTACTATTCCCTTTGAGTTTTTGGCAGTCAATATATCTCTTCTTGTTATATCTCCCGTACCACATGAGAGAACATGTATCTCAACACTTTCATCATTCAATTTTTCGAACTCTTTTTTGATCGCTTCGAGTGTCCCTTGTGAGTCAGTTTTGAGAACAACATTTAGTTTTTTTACTTGCTCATCTTTTTGTTCTTTGGCAAAAAGAGATGCCAGAATCGACAAATCATCTTGTTCTTCTTCACAATTTTCTTCTATTTCGGATACTATCTCCAGTTCTTCTTTTTTCAGCAATTCCTTTGCCTGCCTATCTGTTTTTGTGAAAAATATAAGAGTCCCTGTTTCTATAACTTTTTCCAATCCCACTAGCCATATGGGCTGTGACTCAGAAGCACTTTCCATCCTTTTGAAATACTCATCCATGATAGTTCTAACTGGAAAACAAACAGTTCCATCCGTTGCGAA
>CAYSKC010000011.1:0-12202 GCA_964431615.1 uncultured Candidatus Saccharibacteria bacterium | reverse complement strand
CAATATATTACTTTTGAAAATAAATTTTTCTGAAACATTGAAATATAAAAAGATTAGTTCACCAACTATCACAAAGGGCTTTGAAAATATAATTAAAGCATTCCGTAACAGCGATATTGAACAATTGTTTGTTGTTTTATTTCTAACAACCATTGGCTTTACATTTTTCACACAAGTTTTTCAGCTTTTTCTTTTGAAAGAATACAACGTTTCTGAGTCACAAATCGGTCTACTAAATTCATATGCTGGTTTCTGGATAGTTTTCACACAAGGATTCCTTGTAAATAAACTTTCCAAAAATATTGACATAAAAATTATTTTGAAAAGAACACTTCTTTTTTTATCTATTGTAATGTTTTTTTTGATATTACCAAATCGATATTACCAATATTTCTTTATAATTCCATTTGTCGCTGTATTTAATGGAATTTTAAATCCTTTTCTAACAACCTTAATTTCAAATTCGGGTGGAGAAGAAATGCAAGGGGAAATTATGGGAATTACTCAATCAATAAGATCAGTAGCAATTTCAATCACTCCAATAATAGGGTCTATTTTGTTTAATGTATATGATCATTTGCCAATGCTAATTGGAAGTTTGTTGATCTTCATCTCTTGGATAATTTTTTCAAAATTTATCAAGGATTTATCTTTTGATTGATTTCTTACTGAATTCTCTTTATTTTTCTGACTATCATAAGTTCTTCATCTGTTGGCATAGAAAACAATCTTACCTTTCCATTCCCAAATTCTATTGGTTCTTTTATATCATACATATCATCATTCAAAGAATCATTTACCTCTATGCCAATGCTTTCAAGGTTTTCAAAAATTTTCTTGCGAATTAATGGTGATCCAGAACCAATTGCACCACTTATTGTAATGGCCTCAACACCATTGAGAATTGCGTTGTATGAACCTATATATTTTTGAATTTTATATACATACAAATCTATAGCTCTTCTTGCACCTTCATTCTCTTTTTGTTCTAGTTCAAGTAGTGTTTTCATGTCTGAGGTTTCCTCAGAGACACCAAGCAAACCACTTTTGAAATTAATAATTTCTTTAAGCTCACTCAATTTAAATCCAAGTGTTGATTGCATATAATTATAAACGCCATCGTCCACATCACCAGCTCTAGTGGCCATCATCAAGCCTTCCAGAGGAGTAAACCCCATACTAGTCTCAATTGATTTGCCATTGATTGAAGCTGTAATGCTTGCTCCTCCTCCTAAATGAATCGTAATAATTTTCAAATCGTCTTGATACGTATTTTCAGATGCATATGGATTTGGATGTTCTGTGTTTGAAATAAGTTTTGCAGTTTCTCTTGTCAAATACTCATGTGATATCCCATGAAAACCATATCGCCGAATTCCATAATCTTTATAGAAACTATATGGAAGTGCATAGAGATAGGCCTTCTCTGGCATTTTTGAGTGAAATTCCGTGTCAAATACGGCAAACTTCTCGGTATCTGGCCAATATTTAATTGATTGAATGATTGATTCTATAGCAGGTGGGTTGTGAAGAGGCGCTAACTCAGAAATTTTTTTTAGTTTTTTGATTACTTCACTGTCAATTTTTGTAGGTTTTGTAAAATCTTCGCCTCCATGGACAACTCTAAAAGCAATCCTATCAACATTTCCTTCTTTTTGAACCCACTGGCTTATAAAGCTCATTGATTCATAGTATTCTTCTTCTTCAATTTCAATCTTTTCATCAGCGATCAAATCCTGAAATTCAAATTTTTTGTTTTTGTTATTATTGAAAACTCCTCCAAGTACCAAATCCTCCTTGTCATAGAGTTTAAATTTCAAAGATGTTGATCCAGCATTTATTACTAATATTTTCACTATTTTAATCAGAATAAACAAAATCTAGAAATTCTGGCAAATCATTACCATACTGGTTTATATACAACTTATGTTTTCTCAAAACTGCTTTGATATAATCTTCAAATTTTTGGCCATAATTTGCAACTTTTTCGTTTGTAATAGTTGCATATCTAAAAGTCTCAAGAGCAACATTGTATCTATCTACCTTGTTCATAACCAAGATATCAAAAGGTGTAGTTGTAGTGCCTACTTCAGAATATCCGTGAATACTAAATCTTGCTGCCGCATGATGATTAAATAAAAGATAGCCAATATCGGACTTTGTCCCATGATAATTGAAAATTACTGGTTTTTCTGGAGTGAATATTTCATCAAACATCAATTCAGATATTTTGGGATTTTTGAATCTATTATCTCCAAGATTGAAGGATGTAATCTCTGAAACATTTACGATCCTTAGTTTTATGCCTGGGATAAATTTTTTTAAAATTTTTCTAGATGCAAGTATTTCTCTCATTACATAATCACCGCAACCTGCAAGTACGACGTCAGGATCATCATCACTTACAAAATCCCATATTTTTATGTCTTCACTTATTTGTGTACGTGCCTCATCTATATCAAGCCATTGCTGATTATTTTGTTTTCCAGCAATTATTAGATTAACCTTATTTCTTGATTTTAGGACTTCCTCCGCAACACACAAAAGTGAATTTGCATCTGGAGGGAAATATGCACTCACAAAATCAGCTTCATTGTTGAGCATTGAAGAAATAAACCCTGGATTTTGATGAGAAAATCCATTATGATCCTGCCTCCAAGATAGACTTGTCAAAACAAAGTTTAATGATGGTACAGCATTCCTCCATTTGATATTTCGAACATGCCTCAAAAATTTGATGTACTGATCAACCATACTACTTACAATTTCTATAAACGATTCATAGGATGCAAACATACCATGACGTCCTGTGAGTATATATCCTTGTAACCAGCCTTCCAATGTATGTTCGCTCAGCATTTCCATAATCCGGCCATTCTTTGAGATATGTTCATCATGCTCATTTACTGGCAACATAAAAGCGCGATTTGTAGCTTCAAATACACTATCTAGTTTATTGGATTCGGTTTCATCTGGACAAAATAATCTGAAATTTTGATTTTTATCATTCAAAATAAATACATCTCGTAGATATTTTCCAAGAACCTCCATACTGCTAGATGTTACTGATCCTGGTTTTTCAAATTTAACTTGATAATCTTCGATTCTTGGGAGTATAAGATCTTTGGTGTCATGAGCACAGGCTTCTGGATTCATTCCCATCCTTTTTGCACCCTTTGGAACATAAGCCATTACTTCATCATTGATTGATAAGTCATCATTCAAAAGTTCATGTATCTTGTAGCTTTCCAACCAGTTTTTTAGTATCGTAAATTCATTCTCATCCGATTTTGGGTTTTTTAGAGGAATTCCATGCGATCTATAGGAACCCATGATAGGTTTATCCTCTCTATCATATTTGGGTCCAAACCATCCTTTGGGAGACTTAAGAAGTATCACTGGCCACTTTGGTACACTATGAAAACCCATAGTTCTTGCCTCGTCTTGGATTGATGTTATGATCTGATATGCAGAATCAAGAGCAGACAAAAATGGTTCAAATAGATATTCTCCCTCAACCAAAATTGGATCATATCCATAACCTTCAAATAATGTAATTAACTCATTGGATGGGATATTGCCATATATTGTTGGAGAAGATATTTTATATCCATTTATGTGAACAATTGGGAGTACAGCTCCTGATGTCTCTGGGTTTAAATATTTATTGCTATGCCATGAAGTTGCAGCAGGGCCTGTTTCGGCCTCACCATCCCCCACAACACATCCGACAAGTAAACTTGGATCATCAAATGCAGCACCATATGATGTTGACAAAGCATACCCAAGCTCTCCTCCTTCCAAAATACATCCTGGAGTGTATGGATTTGAATGACTCGGTACACCTCCGGGCCAACTAAAATCTTTAATCAAATTACCAAAGGCAAGTTTTCTGCCTTCTCTGTCTTTGTGGAGCCATTCATATCTATTGTAGTATTCACCAATTGAATTTTCGACAAATAAATTTGCCTGAATTGCAGGATAGCCATGTCCGGGTCCAATTACTGCCAACATTTTTTGGTTGTATTTCGAAATCAAATAATCAAATCCAGCCCATATGAAATTTAGACCCGGAACAGTACCCCAATGACCAAGTAACCTATCTTTGATGTGTTCTGGTTTTAATTCTTTTTCCAAAAGAAAATTTTCCTTTAGATAAATTTGAGCAGCACCTAAATAATTTGTGAGTCTCAAATATTTTTCAAGCCAGCTTATTGAGGATATGTCTGGTTTCATAATGGGCAGAATAAATTGAAATTATTATGTACATCATAACAAAATATTATTCTTATTTTAATATTTAATAACTGTTAGAATTGTATATTCGATAAATGAAGGACGAATATCTAATTACAAATCATCTGGGAGGTTATTGTTCCTCTACTTTTCACTCTGGCAACACCAGAAAATATCATGGTGTATTGATTGCCGGTCTTGCAGACTTATCTAGAAAAGTAATAATTTCAAACCTTGAGGAAAAGTTGATTGTCGATAATGAAGAGTTTTTTATCAATACTTGCACATTCAATGGAAATATTATCTACCCAAAAGGATTCCAAAATCTAAAGACATATATCTCAACTCCAAAACCAATTTTTGAATTCCAAATAAAAAATATTCAAATAAAGAAAATTATTGAAATAGATAAGTATGCAAATAGTATATATATCAAATATTTTATATTATCAAATAAAGAATTTGATATTGAAATAACACCATTGATAACCAATAGAAATATTCATTCAAATTTTTTTGATGGTGAAGTATTGACATCAACAGTTATTGACCAAAACAATGCCCTTATTGAATTTAATGAAAATGAATCATTAAAGATTTCTTCAACAAGTGCAAAAATAATTGATTACAAAAAGAAATATTTTGATTTTTACTATACGATAGAAAAAGAAAGAGGTTATGAAGCCACAGAAAACTTATTTTCATTTGTAAAGTTGAAGTTTAGGGTAAAAAAAGAAAAATCAATTATCAATTTGAAATTTTCTTATAAAAATAGATATTTTGATAAATTTAATGTGAAAAAGTATTTTGATAAAAAGGTTCAAAGTTTTCATAAAAATTTTGAGAATGAATACCATTTTTTGTCATCAAAAACACAAGACTTTCTTGTTTATACAAAAAGTGGAATAAGTATGATAGCTGGTTATCATTGGTTTGATGATTGGGGGAGAGATACGTTTATTTCGTTTCGTGGAGCCTTGCTTATTACGGGTAGATTTGATGAAGCAAAATCAATTTTGTTGAATTGGTCAAAACTTATTCAAAACGGATTGATACCGAATCGTCCGAATCTAAGCGAATACAATACATTGGATGGATCATTATGGTTTATCAATGCTGTTTACGAATATTGGGTTTTTTCAAAAGATAATGAAACAATTGAGAATATTTATCCAAAAATATTCGAAATCATTAACTGCTTTCTAGTCGGAACAAATTATTCAATTCATACAAACAAAGCGGGATACCTTGTATATGATGATGATAAACTGGCTCTAACATGGATGGATGCAATAGTCGATGGAATTCCTGTCGTAAAAAGAAATGGGGAGTGTGTTGAGATACAAATGCTTTGGTATAACGCATTAAAAGTATATAAATTTTTTCAACAATCGCTCAAATTAGATAACCTCAAGATAGAATTAGATCCTTTAATTAATAGACTTAAAAATAATTTCAATAAAGATTTTTGGAATGAAGAAACAAACTATTTATATGATTATATAAATGATAGAGAAAAAAATCCTCAGATAAGACCAAACCCAATAATTGGTCTTACCCTTCCTTTTCAAATAGCTGATATATCAAAAATAACTTTAATTTTGAAAAAAATTGAAGAAGAGCTTTATACATCAGTTGGACTTATGACGCTTTCTAGGTATGATTCGGAATTTGTTGAATATTATCATGGTAATCAAAGATCAAGGGATCTAGCTTATCACAATGGGACTATATGGGTTTGGCTCCTCGGGTTATATATAAAAGCAGTAATTATATATGAACAAAATACAAAAAAAAGCTATAAACTATTGAATGATTTTTTTGCTGAAGTAAAGAACCAAGGCTTGAACTATTTACCAGAAATTTTTTCTTTTCGTGACAAGAAACCATCTGGATGTTTGTCACAACTTTGGAGTTATGCAACAATGTTGGAGACAATATATGAATTAGAAAAAATGGAAAATGAAAATGAAAATTGATAATCACTCAAGATCTATGTTTATTTCAAGATAGATAAAATTTTTTTGAATTTATTATTTTAAATTATCCGAATTGTCAACAGCGCTTGTTCTTGGGAATCAAAAACTTTTGATCAATATAAACCACAAACTTCAAATCTCTGACTTGTATTTTCCACATGTTGGACAAGAAAACCATTTATCTACAGTTATAAATGATTTTTTCTTTCGTATCAATGGCGATTTTGTCGATGTAAATGAAAATGAATGGAATATTAATATTCAATATGAAAAAAATTCACTTGTAGGAGAAAGTGAAATTACACATAAATTAACTGGTCTCAATATTCAAATATCAGATTTCATTTATCCAGAAAAAAGAATATATATCCGAAACTTCAAACTAACAAATAAAGGTAGTAATTTTATTGAAGTTTACATGTATTTTCAAAATAATTTTACTTTATACGAAAATGATATTGGAGACACTGTCTTGTGGCATTCGAACTCAATGACTTTGGTTCACTACAAAAAAGATAGATATATAGGAGTAGGCAGTGCAAACAAAATTCATCAATTTACTTGTGCAGCAAGAACAGACAACAATGGAAAAGGATCTTATCCAAATATTCAAACCGGTGAATTGTTGTTTAATCCAATAAGTAATGGTAGTGTCAATTCCTGTGTTTCATATAAATATACTTTAGATCCTGGTCAAAATAGCACTGGAAATTATTTTTTGGTTTGCGGTAGTGACTATACTGAGATTGAGAATTTATCTAATTTCATAAGATCTCGCCCTATAGATTCCTTAAAAGAAGAAACCATAAAGTATTGGTCTAATGTCACAAAAGAAGCACCAATCATATCTGATTTATCAAAAGACCCCAAATTGAATATTGAAATTAAAAACCTATATTTAAGGTCTCTCATGATAATAATTTCTCAGATAGATTCAGAAGGCGCAATTATTGCCGCAAATGATGGCAAATATCTAAAAGAAGGCGGTAAAGACACCTATTCTTATTTATGGCCAAGAGACGCAGCATATGTCGGGATGGCATTGATTGAATCTGGTTTCAAAGATGTCGTAAAAAAATATCTTCTTTTGGCAAAAAAACTTTTGACAAGTGAAGGATATTTTTATCACAAATATTATCCACATATTGAAGAATCAAATAGTGCTCTTGCTAGTAGCTGGCATCCTTGGATAAACCGCTGTGGGTCCACACAATTGCCAATTCAAGAAGATGAAACAGCACTTACACTAGTTTTAATCTGGAAATATTTTAGAAAGTTCAATGATTTTGAATTTATTAGAGACAATTGGGACACCTTTATATTCCCTATGGCAAATTTTTTAGGAAATTATCGATACACTCTTGATTATGATTTTGAGACTATAAAAGATTTCGTAACTGGTTTTCCTTGTGATTCAAATGATGAGTTTTCAAAAAGATTTATCCATTCAAAACTACCTAGACCTTCATATGACATATGGGAAGAGCTAAAAGGAATTTCGACACATACGTGTTCTAGTGTATATTCTGGACTTGTCTGTGGATCAAATATAGCAAAGGAGCTTGGAAAGCTCACATTTGCAACTGCATTCGAAAAATATGCCGATGAAGTAAAGAACGCTGTTTTGGAACATTTGTATGATAATAATCTTCAAAGATTTATTGCAAGAATTAAACAAAATGATTTATCTGGAATCCCAGAAAACGATACCTCTGTAGACTCTTCTATTTGTGAGATATGGAGGTCTAAACTTTTGAACCCCAAAGATGGACGTGTAAAATTTAGCATGAACGCAATAAAAGATAGGTTATTGTTAAAAACAAACATAGGTGGTTGTGCCCGAAAAGAAAATGACAGATATCACAGAATTGATGATAATATTACTGGTAATCCTTGGTTTATCTCGACACTTTGGTATGCACAATATCTTGCCTTGACAGATGAAGTAGAAGAGGCACTTAATATCATTCAGTGGGTTATAAAACATACCGATCAAACTGGACTTATGGCTGAACAAGCAAATCCTCATTCAGGGATAGGAGAATCTGTAAAACCACTAACATGGAGTCATGCTGAATTTGTGAGAACTATCAACTTGATTTCTGAAATTATGAGATGATACCTCCCCCAATGCATACTTCATTACTATACAAAACGAGACTTTGTCCTGGTGTGATAGCTCTTTGAGGAGTTTCAAATTTGAAGTGTAGAGCATCCAAATCAATAATATTCAAGTTTTCATCTTTGTGTCTATATCTGATAGATCCGGTCAATTTCAGTTTATCTAACTGTGTATCTTCATTTATCAAGTGTAGATTTTCTAGATAAATATCTCTTGAGTATAAATGTGGGTTATCCTTTCCAAGAGACACATAGACAATATTTTTTTCTTTATTTATTTCTACAACAAAATAAGGAACTCTTGTTCCTCCAATACCCAAACCTTCTCTTTGACCAATTGTATAAAAATAATAACCATCATGTTCACCAACTATTTTTTCTGAATCAATATCCACAATTTCTCCTTTTTTTATTCCAAGCTTACTTTTTATAAACTCCCTAACATTAATTTCTCCAACAAAACATATACCTTGACTATCTGGTCGAGCACTGTTTGGAAGACCAATTTTCTTTGCCAAACTTCTAACCTCATTTTTCTGATATTTACCAATAGGAAACAAAGAATGCAAAAGCTGATTTTGTGTAATATTGTAGAGAAAATAACTTTGATCTTTCTTTTGATCTACTCCCTTCAATAAATAATTAATATTTGATTTATCTTCACTCTTACGAACATAGTGTCCTGTTGCAATATATTGCGCTCCGTCAGCAATAGCTTTTTCCAAAAAAATTGAAAATTTTATCTCTTTGTTGCAGATCACATCCGGGTTTGGTGTTCGTCCCTTTTCATATTCATCAAAAAAATACCTGATTACTTTTTCACTATATTCTTTTTCAAAATTGTAAGATCGAAAATCGATTTTTAGGTGTTTACAGACTTCTTCTGCTGATTTCATATCTTCTCTCCAAGGACAATCCCCCTCTAGACCATAATCTTCACCCGACCAATTTTTCATAAAAACTCCATATACTTCATAACCTTGATCCTTGAGTATTGCAGCCGATACAGCCGAATCCACTCCTCCAGATATACCAACATACACTTTGTGATTCTCCTTTTTTTTGACACTATTGCTTAACCTCATCAATTAATGCTCTTCTATATATATCTAGTTCCTTATCATATACAAAAATTCTCCCACAAGTACAAGTGACAAACTCTGTATTCAATCTTTTTGGTCTTCTATCTTTGAGTTTTGTAAGATCTTGGGTACAAGCCGGACACAATTTTTTTTGTAATAAAATTTTTTGTAATGGAGCTATCAAAGCTTTTAGCATAGTTCAGTATTTAATATAATTAATGTTTAATTATACCTAATTTATCTGTAATATAATAAACTGTTGTATGTTAGATACAAGTCATGAGTTTTGAATTAATTTTTACAACTACATTAGTTTTTTCGATTTTAGTGTCGTTTCTTTTGTCATTTCCAATTATTGCTCTTTTGTATAGATTAGACCTTACAAGAAAAGGGGATGTTGATTTTTCGAATTTAATAGAGGAAAGAAAAAAGAAAGTAGGGACACCTATAATGGGTGGGTTGATAATCATAATAAGTGTCTTATTACTCAATTTAATTTTTAACAAAGATCCAGATAATTCAATAAGCGGAAGTATCAAAATGCCTTTGCTTGTCTTCGGGTTTTCAGCTCTTCTTGGAGGACTAGATGATATTTTGAATATTTATGGGAAACCCAGAAAAGTAAAAAAAATTCATCGAACACTAAAATTAATAAAGGTTCATAAAAATTTTTTCAAAAGACTATGGTACATAATTACTTTTCCATGGATTATTTACAAAAGAGCTTTCAATATATTAGGATCGAATCCAGGGAAGGGAATACATGCACATGAAAAAATTATTATACAGACGGGTATTGGAATTTTGATAGCTTTGTGGATTTACTATCTTACGGGATGGGATAATCCCTCAAGCTTACTAATCCCAATACTTGGTTGGTTTGATATCGGCATTTTTATCTTTCCCTTGATTATTTTTGCTTCAATCAGTTTTAGCAATGCAGTCAATCTATCGGATGGCATGGATGGTCTTTCCTCAGGAATGTTATTGTTTGCGTTCTCTGGATTTCTTGTCATTAGTATTTTACAAAACAATACTCACATGACAATTTTAATTCTTTCTATAATAGGTTCACTCATAACATATCTTTACTTCAATATCCCGCCAGCAAGGTTTCAAATGGGTGATATTGGATCGCTTGCACTAGGTACTATACTTACAGCTATAGCTTTTGAACTACGAGCCCCTTTGTTTTTGTTAATTATTGGATTTCCATTTGTTGCAGAAGTTGCTACATCACTTGTACAATCATTTAGTAGACGATTGTTTGGAAGAAGAATCTTTTTAATGGCTCCTCTTCACCATCACCTTGAGATGAAAGGTTGGAATGAAGAAAAGGTTGTAATGAGGTTTTGGATCATATCTCTGGTTTTTTCAGTATTGGGTGTATGGATATACGTATTTACAATTTCTATATAAAACTCATTTTTTGTTAATTTAGATATTATTGTGCGTTTGATGTTTTGTCCTTATTGCAAAAGCGAGGATACGAAAGTAATAGACAAAAGAGATAATCCCGAAAGTGGTGTGACACGTAGAAGACGTGAGTGTATTGAATGCCAAAAAAGATTCACAACTTATGAAAGAATTGAGAATATCACAATGAATGTGATCAAAAGAGATGGGAAGATTACTGAATTTGACAGAAATAAATTGAAACGTTCAGTTTTGAAAGCAATGAGAAAACAAGATATTCAAGAAGAAAAAATTGATGATCTTGTGGATGATATAGAAACTAAGCTATTGAATAGAAAAAGTACTAGTGTCAAAAGTACTGAAATTGGGCAAATGGTACTGACTAGATTAAAAAAACTAGACACAATAGCTTATCTTCGATTTGTGAGCGTATATAGAGATTTCGATACAATTGAAAAATTTAAACATGAAATAATTAATATAGAAAAAAACGCAGATATATGATTTATTCCGAATAAATACCGTATTTGTGTTTAAAACATTTATACAATAAAACTAAACCCTCGAATTCTACTTATCTTTTATCAAATTTTTATCAAATTGACATCACAATATATTGGTGTTATTTTTGTAGCGTACCACAATAAGTTGTATATTTGATTATTCTCTAAAGGACAATTTCGAAAGAGAGCTTTTGTAAATGCACTATTAACTATTTAACTAGCATCTCACAGAAAATCCCGCGAAATTTGCCCAAAGAGAGTAGAAAGTGTCAAAAACATATATCTTGTTTGTTTTTCTATAAATTTTCTTAAAATATACCTATGAGAGCAAGAAAAACACTAACTTCAAAAGAACTTGAATTGGTCCTTAAAAATCACATTGGCAAAAAAGGTCTTAAGATCCAACGTTATTTCACCAAAAATAAAAGCAGTATTTATGATGGTATCGAATTTGAGAAAAGATCTTCAAAAATTGTAAATCCTGATGGCAGTGTAATTTTTGAAATGAATGATGTAGAAGTTCCCAAATTTTGGTCTCAAGTTGCTACTGATATTCTTGCTCAAAAATATTTTCGAAGAAAAGGAGTACCTCAATTTGATGAGAAAGGAAAAATTATTTTGGATGAGAATGGAGAACAGAAATTGGGATCCGAAAAGTCTATAAAAGAAACAGCAAATAGACTAGCTGGTGCATGGAGACACTGGGGAGAAAACTATGAATACTTCGACAAGAAAGAAGACGCACAAGCATTTCAAGACGAACTAGAATGGATGATAATCAACCAAGTTGCAGTGCCAAATAGTCCACAATGGTTCAATACTGGAATCGCTTGGAAATACGGTATCAAAGGAAAGCCAGAAGGTC
>CAYSKC010000010.1:0-12384 GCA_964431615.1 uncultured Candidatus Saccharibacteria bacterium | reverse complement strand
CAGTTTGTCAAGGTCCAGCGGCTCGATCATCATATCGCACCGGCCCCGAAGCTGCCCGTAGATGTCGGCGACATGGCCGCATTCTTCCGGCAGGGCGGTCAGGTAGGTCAGTTTTGCTTCCGGATGCCGCAGGAGTATTTCTATGGATTCCACGCCGGTATATCCGCCGGCTCCTATAATTGCTACGCGTATCATAATAGTCCTTTCTATTACTAAGAATTATCCTGAAATTAAAAATCTTTCGTAAGTGAAAAGCAACGGATTTTTCCAATAAAAAAGGCCGTCGCAACTGTGACGGCCTTTGGATTGTTCTGGTAGACGCTTTTAACGTTTGGAGAACTGGAAGCGTCTGCGGGCGCCGCTTCGGCCGTATTTCTTACGCTCGACCGCACGGCTGTCGCGGGTCAGATAGCCGCCTTCACGCAATTCCTTAAGGAACGCGGGGTTATAATTCTTCAGTGCCCTGGCGATGCCGAGCATGACGGCTCCGGCCTGACCGGTGATTCCGCCGCCGTTAACATTGACAAAGATGTCAAAGCCTTCCACTGCATTAATGGATTTAAGAGGGGAACGCACGGCATTGCGATCCTTGGGAAGCTGGAAATAGTCATCAGCATTTTTCTGGTTGATGATCAATTCACCTTTGCCGGGTTTAATCCGAACGCGGGCGACACTGGTTTTGCGACGTCCAATACCCCACCAAAAACCGCTTTTTGGAGCGGAAGGGGCTGCATCTGCGGCTTTACCGGTCAGAAGGTTCGGGTCGATCAACGGGCTTATATTTTGATTATCCGTCATAACCTCTTAATGTCCTTGTATAAAAATTACAGTTCCAGTTTCACAGGCTGTTGGGCGGCGTGCGGATGCTCGCTGCCTTTATAGACTTTCAGTTTTTTCATGATGTTGTGGGTCAGGGCGTTATTCTTGGGCAACATTCCCTTCACAGCTAATTCAATAACCCTATTTGGTTTCTCTGAATGCATCCTTTCATAATTCATTTGTTTGAAACCTCCTGGAGACATACTATGCCTATAGTACATTTTGGAGAGAATCTTTCTTGGGTGAATATCGACATCTTTTGAATTTACAACCACTACCTTATTTTGAGGGGTCAGATAAGATACAGTTTTTACATCATCTTTGCCAATCAATAATGATGCAATTTCTGTAGCGAGTTTGCCCAACCTTTTTCCTTTTGCATCCAAAAGATACCATTTTTCTTTTAATTCACTTTTTTTGATTGATCTTGTTTTCATTATTATTATATTCCAGATCTAGATTTAGCTTTGGATTTATCTACTACATTTGAAACTTGAGCTTTTTTCTCTGTTTTGCTCTTTGATAAATTCAACCCAAATGGTTTTTTGGTCTTTTTTTCTACTCCTTCAGTCTCTTCTTTAGCTTGATCACCTTTAACTTTTTTAAGTTTTGATTTCTCAGTTGGTTTGTACCCCTTTAAAATAAGTTTGTACATTTGAGCTCCGTCTCCTGGTCTTGTATTTAATTTATATGTTTGTACAAAACCAAAATTGTCATTTTTATATCTTGGAATCAGTACATCAATAACTTTTTTTATTGTTCTTTTGTCACCAAGTTTCGAGACCAGATACCTCTCACCATTCAGACCACTTTCAAATCTTGAAAGCAATTTATCTACAAAAGTCCTTACAGCTAATGCCTTTGCTTTGGTTGTCTTTATATACTCATGCATCAAAAGGTCATTGGCCATGTTCTTTATGGCAGCATCTCTCTGAGCTTTTGAACTTCCAAAAGTATAAATTTTCTTCATATGTTTCATAAGCTTACTGTAATATCATTTGTTGCAAGAACACTCATTAATTCATCAAAGGATTTCTTTCCCATTCCTTTGAAACTCAAAATTTCTTTTGAACTTCTGCCCTCAAGTTGGGCAATATCGTTTATTCCACTATTTAACAATGAATTCATAAGTCTTGTTGAAAGATTCATATCACTGACAGGCAATGATTTTTTCTCATCAACAACACTTTCTTCAGTAACCACCTCAAGCTTATTGTTTTCTGAATCACCTCCAGCAAGATCGACCAATCTATTTGTAACCAAATCGAATATTTGCACTGCTTCCAAAAAAATATCAACGGGCTTTGATGATCCATCTGAAAAGATATCCAGATTTATTTGATCAAAATCAGTTTGCTTACCAACACGAGTTGGCACGACATTTAATTGTACGTGTTTTACTGGGCTGAAAATAGCATCTATAGGAATAACTCCAACTTCGCCTCTCTTGCTTTCATCTGGAAGCGCATATCCTAAACCTCTCTCGATTGTGACCTGAATATCCAATTTTGCTTTTTCATCTGTTAGTTATGCAATAACAAGTTCCGGATTCGTAATTTCAATTTCACTGTTTTCTTCGAAATCACCAGCTGTTACATTCACTACCTTTCCTTTTTCTCCATTTTTTTTGAGCTTCAAAACCACTGGTACATCTGAATAGGATTTGATTGCTAAGTTTTTCAGGTTGAGTATCAAATGCAAAATATCTTCTTGAACTCCATCTATTGTTGTATATTCATGTTTGATACCTAAAATTTTTACACTTGTAATTGCACTACCAGAAATCGAAGTGAGCATTATCCTACGAATAGCATTTCCTATAGTATAGCCATACCCTTTTGGTAGTGGACCTATCTCTATTCTTGCTTCCTTATCGGTATCTTTTACAACCTTGATTTTAAATTTATCTAAATCGTACATTGAGATTAATATTAAATATATAATTTATCTTGAATAGAACTCAATAATCAATGTCTCTCTAATACTCCTATCCATATCATTTCTGGTTGGTTCGCTGACAACTTTCCCTCCATAAGCTTGTTCGTCCAGCCATTCTGGTGTTTTTACATCCTTCAATTCAGCCCTAATAAGTTTTGGTAATTCTGATTTTTTTAAAAACTTTTGTGAAATCTCAATTTCATCGCCGACATTACAAATATATGAAGGTATGTCTAATTTCTTCCCGTTTACCAAAACATGTCCATGATTGACAATCTGTCTTGCCTGCATTCTTGTCTTTGCTAGTCCAAGTCGAAAAATTACATTGTCTAGTCTAAGCTCAAGAAGCTGCAAAAGCCTAAGTCCCGTATTCCCTGTAATTTTTTGTGCTCTTTTGAAAGTTTGATTGAATTGTTTTTCCAATAATCCATAAATTCTCTTAACTTTCTGTTTTTCACGGAACTGAAAAGCATATGAGTTTGGTCTTTGAGACCTTGCGGCACCATGCTGTCCTGGTGGAGTTGGTCTTTTCTTCCATCTTTCAGTTGCAAATAATGTTGCATTTTCTCTTCTTTCTAATTTTCTTTTTGGTCCTGTATACCTTGCCATGTTTCCTTAAAATTACATTAAAATATTAACCCCTTGCTCTTTTCCTTGGTGAGCAACCTCCATGAGGTATTGGTGAAATGTCCATAAGCGACCTTATTCTCAAGCCTCCCGCTCTAAGTCCTTTTATAGCTGCGTTTCTTCCCGCTCCTGTTCCCTTGACCATAACAGTTCCCTCAACAACACCAAAAATTTTTGCTTTCTCAATTGCGTTTTCAGCAGCTTTTGTAGCAGCATAAGGAGTACTCTTTTTGCTACCCTTAAAACCTATTGCTCCAGGAGAAGAAGATGCTAAAACGTTGCCCTCCTTATCTGTAATCGATATCAAAGTGTTGTTATAAGTTGATTTTACATGTACGTCAACATTTGTAACAATCTTTTTTGTCTTTTTCTTTATTACTTTTTCCTTTGATTTTACTTTTGTCTGATTTGCCATTTTTTATATTAAAAAAACATTATGTCTTGCTTATTTTTGGATTTAATCCTCCAACGGCAATATTTTTACCTTTTCTAGTAACCGCATTCGTTCTAGTTCTCTGACCACGAACAGGAAGACCCAATTTGTGCCTGATACCTCTATAACACATGATATCTTTGAGTCTTTTTACATTCCTCTGAACAATTCTTTTCAACTCACCTTCAACCATGTAATTTTTGTCTACCTGGTCAGATATCTTTTTGATCTCATCCGAACTCAAGTTTTTTACTCTTATATCTGGACTTATTTTTGTAATGTTTAAAATTTTCCTAGAAGTATCAAGACCTATTCCATGTATATAAGTCAATCCAACTTCTATTCTTTTTTCTAATGGTAAATTCACTCCTGCTATACGAGCCATATTTTTAAAATTTATGATTTATAATCTATTATTACGATAAACTAACCTTGTCTTTGTTTATGTTTTGGATTAGCAGAACAATAAACATATATAACGCGTTTACCTGCACGATTTCTTCTTCGAATAATCTTGCATTTATCACACATTTTTTTTACTGACGGTTTAACTTTCATATTATCTTCTGTATACTATAATTCCTCTTGATAAATCGTAAGGCGAAATTTCGACATCAACCTTATCTCCTTTCTGCAATTTGATATAATTCATTCTCATTTTGCCAGAAAGATGGGCCAAAATTTCATGAGCTTGACCTTGCAAATCTAGGGCCACACGAAACATAGTGCCTGGAAGTGTATCATTTATCACTCCTTCAACCTTGATCTTCTTTTTTGAATCAAAACCCTGAACCATTTGAAGCCTTAACGATTATATCAAAACATAAATAAATTTGAAATCCAAATCCAAAAAATTAATATTTTTTCTATTAAAAATTGAACTTATGATTATCTATACTGATCATAGCTTTTTGTAACTTTCATAGACGATAACTGTCTATAAGTACTCAAAAGAACTGAAACCATAATCAAAATACTTGTACCTCCAATTCCCGACAATAATCCCATTCCACCTCCAGATTCACCAATGAGTGCCCTAGCTATACTAGGTATAACTGCCAAAAACGCCAAAAATAGTGAACCCACAACCGTCAATCTAATCATAACATCAATTATGTATTTTTCAGTTGTCTTGCCAGGTCTTATACCTGGAATAAACGCACCACTTTTTTTGAGATTGTCAGCGGTCTCACTTGGTTTAGATACTATAAACGTATAGAAAAACGTAAAACCGATTATTAAGAAAAAGTATAGTAGAATATATTGTACAGAACCATAATCTGAAAATGGGGAATTTATAATAAATTTCACAATTTTGTCTCCCACACTATCTACAGCAAACGTATTCGAAAGAAGTTGTGCTACAATACCAGGAAATGTCAGCATCGCTGAAGCAAATATTATTGGCATTACACCAGCCTGTGTTACTCGAATTGGAAGATAATTATCTTGCCTCCCGACTGTTCTTCTAGCGTATTGAATTGTAATTTTCCTTATACCTTCATTTACAAAAACAATAAGTACGATCAAAAGTATAAATCCAATAATAAAACCATATAAATAAAGTGTAGTCGGTGCAGTTAGCATTTGGACAAACGATATACTCCCAGATTTAAATGCTTCAAAAACTGGCAATACTTGTCCTAGGTCGTTCAATAACAAACTTGGTAAAGTACTTAAAATCGCAAATGAAATTAATATTGAGCTACCATTCCCAATCCCATGTTCTGATATCAATTCTCCAAGCCACATCAAAAACAAACTACCCGCAGTGAGTGATGCTATAAAACTAATCACATTCAAATTTATTTCAGATGAGACAAGTGAACCGGATTGTTGTCCCCTACTTAACATTATATAAATTACGATTGATTGTAATATTGAAAGGGGTATCGTCAAAAATCTTGTATATTGACTCAAAATGAGCCTTCCTCTTTGACCTTCCTTCGATAACTCCTCAAGTTTAGGAATTACTGTAGATAATAATTGAATTATAATCGACGCATTTATATAAGCACCAAGCCCCACCATAACAAGTGAAGGGTTGTCAAGATTCCCTCCAGTTGCCAGTGTAAAAACACTAGTTAATGGATTGTCTTTGAAAAAATTTGTATATTCACCAATATTTATTCCTACAGGAGGAATATTGGCAAGAATTCGATACAAAATAATTGCTCCAATCGTAAACAAAAAACGGTTTCGGATATTTCGATTTTTCCAATATTCACTCAATGTATTGAAAAATTTGATTTTCTTGAAAACCTTACCAAAAATTGTTTGTTTTGTAACTTTACTCTTGTTCAATGCTAAAAAATTTTTTCAATTATTTGACAGAACCACCTGCCTTTTCAATTTTTATTTTTGCTGTCTTAGAAACTATAAGACCTTCCAAATCAAACTTCTTATTTGTTTCACCTTTCCCCAAAATTTTAATAATATTTTTTTTGGTGTTACTCGATTTGATACCTTTTTCAGTAAGTGTCTCGAAATTCACTTTTGAATCTTTTTCGAATAATTTATCTAGATCAGAAATATTCACAATAATTACTTTTTTCAATTTTGACTGATAACTTCTTCTAAAACCCTTGAGTTTTGGAATTCGACGAGAAAGAGGCATCCTTCCTCCTTCAAATCCTGGCCTTGGGCTTTTATATCCCGATCTTGATTTCTGACCTTTTTGTCCTCGACCAACAGTATGTCCACCCTTGGATCCCATTCCACGTCCTCTTCTAATTTTATCTTTTATTGTTTTTGGTGATGGTAAATTCATAATTTTTTATCAATAACCTTTTTTTCTTTCATTTTGCTTAGAGCCTCAACTGTTGCATAAGCATTCAAAATTGGATTGTTTGTACCGATCATTTTTGTCAAAACATCTTTGACACCTACGACTTCAAACACAGCCCTGAGTGATCCACCAGCAACAACTCCAGTTCCGGGAGCAGCTGGTTTCATAAATATTTTTGCAGCACCTTTCTTATAAAGGAACTCATGACATATTGTATTTCTTGTAATTGGGACTTTTACCATATTTGTTTTGGCATCATTGTATGCTTTTTCACTAGCAACTTTTACGTCTATCCCGGATCCCGTACCTACTCCAACCATTCCCTTTTTGTCACCAATAACTACAGCTACGCTTATTCTCATTCTTTTTCCTCCTTCATAAGTTCTTGCAACCCTTCTGATAGATATAACTCTTTTTTCGAATTCATCATCTTCTCTCCTTCTTCTTTTGTCATTTTCGTGCTGAGGTTTCCTTTGTTTTCTTCGGATCATAACCTTCTTCTTTTCTTCAGCATTATCATTTATCGAAGGTTTTTGCTGTACATCAACCCTCATCTGACCCTGAGCTTTTTCTTTGTTTTGTGTATTTTGTTCTTTTTCTGACACTTTTGAAAAGTTTATATTTAAAAATCCAATCCGTTTTCTCTCATAGAATCTGCAAGTGCCTTGACTCTTCCGTGGTACTTGTATCCACTTCTATCAAATACCACTTTTGATACCTTTAATTTAATAGCCATCTCAGCAATTACTTTTCCAAGTTCCTTTGCAGTTTCAGTTTTATTTCCTTTCATACCCTTGTCTGATTTACCAACAAGCACTTTTCCTTCTTCATCATTTATTACTTGACAGTACAAATATTTATTTGATCTATTGATGGATACTCTTGGTCTATTTGTAGTACCACTTACTCTTTTTCGAATACTCTGCTGTCTTTTCTTTTTTAATTTATGTTTGTATTGCATATTAAAGAAATTTATTATGATTATTTACTCATTGCTTTACCAACTTTTCTGCGGACATACTCATCCTTATATCTGATACCCTTTCCTTTGTAAGGTTCTGGTTTCTTTAACTCTCGGATGTTTGCTGCTGTTTGCCCAACCAACTGTTTATCAATACCTTTTACTTTTATGTCAACTTCTTTATCTACCACAAACTCTATCCCATCTGGTGCATGAAAAAGAATTGGATGATTATACCCAAGTGAAAACTCCAAATCTTTTCCAACTAGTTTTGCTCGAAAACCAACTCCATGTATTTCCAAATTTTTTTCATAGCACTCATTTACACCACTTACCATATTATTGACCAATGACCTATAAAGACCATGATAAGCTCTAGTTTGTGGCAAATCATTTTGTCTTGCAAAAACAACTTCTTTATTATCATTGTCAATTTTCACCTCAATTGATGGATCAACATCAATTGACATTTCTCCTTTTGGTCCAGAAACTATAACTTTATTACCTTCCAAAGTTAACTTAGTTTTATCATTAAATTTTATTGGTGATTTTCCTATTCTTGACATCTCAAGACTAATAAATTGTACAAATAAACTCTCCTCCAAGCTTTTTTTCTACCGCCTGTTTTCCTGTTATTACCCCTTTTGGAGAGGTAAGAATGGAGATTCCCAAGCCATTCAAGACAGGTTTTACATCCCGATACCCAATATATTTTCTTAAACCAGGTTTTGAAGTTCTTTTTAAAAACCTTATAGCTGGTTTTCCATCAATATATTTTAATTTAATACTCAAACACTTCTCTGATTTATCACCAACAATTTCATAGTCTTCAATATACTCTTCATCTTTCAATATACCCACAATCGCTTCAAGCATTTTTGAATGAGGAAATGAAACTTCCGTCTTCTGTCTAGCATGAGCATTTCTTATTCTTGTTAGAGCATCCCCTATTGGGTCATTTATCAACATAATCTATTATTATGAACTAAATACAAATTACCAACTTGCCTTTCGAACACCAGGTATTAAACCTTTTAAAGCAAGTTCTCTAAATTTATTTCTGCACAGTCCAAATCTTCGAATAAAACCTCGAGATCTACCTGTGATTGAACACCTATTAAAAGATTTTGTTTTGAATTTTAACTGTCCTTTTTCAAGCTTTCTTTTAAGTATCCTTGCTTTTGCTTCTTGTGCTTCTGTACTCATCTTTTATTTATAAATTATTTACTTATTTATTTTTTAAATGGTAAACCTAATTTTGTTAATAACGCTAAACCTTCTTTATCATTGGTCGCTGTTGTAGTGATTATAATCTGTAATCCATGTGATGCCATCACTTTTGTTGAGTCAATTTCTGGGAAAACCAACTGATCTCGAAACCCCAATGCATAATTTCCTCTTCCATCGAATGCCTTATCTGATATACCTCGAAAGTCCTTTACACGAGGAAGAACAATGTGAACAATCTTTTCCAAAAATGCCCACATTTTAAAACCTCTCAATGTTACCTTTACACCAATTGGCATGCCTTCTCGGATCTTGAAATTTGATATTGCTTTTTGTGATTTGGTAATAATTGGTTTTTGACCAGTAATTAGAGTAATATTCTCAACAACTTGTTCCATCAGTGAACCATTTTCTTTTGCTGCACCTAGGCCAACATTCACAACAATTTTTTCTAAGTTTGGAACCTGCATAGGATTCTTTAAATCCAACTCCTTCATAAGTTCTTTCGAAAACTTTTCCGTATATTCTTTTTTTAATTTTGACTCAAATTTCATTTTTTTACTTTTCTATTTTATTAGTATTTTTTAATTTTTTTGGTTCTTTTTTTTCTTCCTTTCCCTCTTCCTTCTTTTTAGAAATTGGTTTATTTGTGGTCTCGACCTTCTTTTGTTTTGAAGATATTTTTCCTGTTTTGAAAATTCGAATTTTTTTGCCATTATTCAATTCGAAACCGACTCTTGCAGGTCTCCCACTTTTTGGATCAAGCACTTGAACATTTGAAATATCTATTGGCAATTCAAACTTAGTGATTCCAGCTGATTTCTTTTCGCCACCTTTTTTTCTATGCTTAGTGACAATATTTACACCCTTCACCAAAATCTTATTGTTCTTAGGAAAAACAGCAAGAACCTCTCCAGTTTTACCTCTGTCTTTTCCTGAAATAATTTTTACTGTATCTGCCTTAATAATTTTCATTTTTTTTATTTATAATACTTCTGGTGCTAAACTAGCTATTTTGTCATAACCTTTTTCTTTGATCTCTCTAGCAATTGGTCCAAATATTCTTGTCCCAACTGGTACTTTTGTATTCTTTCCAATAATAACAAGTGCATTGTCATCAAATCGTATGTATGAACCGTCTTTTCTTCTAACTTCCTTTTTCGTACGAACAATAACACCATATACAACATCACCTTGCACAATCTTCCCATTTGGTGAAGCTTTCTTGACAGAGCCTACTACAATCTCACCAACAGTTCCAAATTTTTGATAGTGATTTCCTTTCAATCTACTCAGTATACTTATAACCATAACTTCCTTTGCCCCGCTATTATCTGCTACTTTTAAATTTGTTAATCTTTGTATCATGACTATTTAATTTTTCTAACCAATACAAATTTCTTTCTTTTACTTATAGGTTTGGTCTCCCTTATTTCAACTTCATCATCAACCTTGATGTCATCCAATTCATTGTGAACCAAATAACTCTTATGTGACTTAATAATTTTTCCATAGAGTGGATGTGAGTTCTTTTTTTCAATTTTTACTTTTACTGTTTTGGCTGTAGATAATGACTTTACAATTCCTATAAGTCTTTTTCCGCTTTGTTTTTTTTCATTTACTGATTGTATTGCTTCTGCCATTTTTTTAAAACTTAATTATTATTTTCAATTTCCTTCAATATAGTAAGTATTCTAGCTATTTCTTTTCGAATTTTTGAAGTCTCTCTTACATCCTTAATTTTTCCGCTATTTTTATCATATATAAGTGCAGATAACTCTTTCTTTTTATCCTGCAATCTTTGCTTAAGCTCTTCTTTTTTCAATTCACGTAATTTTTTTGTTTCCACTGTTATTTCTTAATAACAAATTTTGTCTTAATTGGTAATTTTTGAGCTGCCTTTCTAAAAGCCTCCCTTGCAATTTCTTCCGCTACACCACCCAATTCAAACATAATCCTCGCAGGCCTCAGTGCTACAGCATAGTAATCTACATCTCCCTTACCTTTTCCCATACCTACTTCATTTGGTTTGCTTGTAATGGGCCTATCTGGAAAAACTCTAATCCACAACTTTCCCTTTCTTTTGACTTCTCGAACAATAGTTTTTCGAGCAGCTTCTATTTGTTTTGCTGATAACCAAACTTTCTCAAGAGCCTGTAGACCGAACTCACCCATGAGTACTCTATTGCAAACAGTATCCATACCCTTCATGGTTGGTCGGAATGCTTTTCTATATTTTTGTTTCTTTGGTTGCAACATAATTTTAAATTAACTATTCAATACTAGCCCTCTCTCCTTTGTAAACCCATACTTTTATTCCGTGTACTCCTGCATTTGGTACAGATATTGGCATATAATAATAATCTATATCTGCTCTCAAGGTCTGTAGAGGAATACTACCCCACTGAAACTTTTCTGCTCTTGCGATCTCTGCTCCCTTAATTCGACCAGAAACTTGAACTTTAATCCCCCTTACAACACTTGTGCTCTTAGCTTTTTCAATTTCTCTTTGTGCTGCAAATTTAGGGACAATCCTTTTCACAAGTTGAGCAGCAATCGATTCCGCAATTAATTTTGCAGAAGCTTCTGGATTCTTTACCTCATATAACTTAACTTCAACTTTCCTTCTTGATATTTTATTCAGATTTTTTTTTAAATTTTCAATCCCTTCTCCACCTCTTCCAATCACTACTCCAGGTCTGGCAGCATAAATTTCAATCAACAACCTATTCTCATACGAACCAATCTGCACATCTGCAACACCTGCTGATTTTAACTCTTTTTCAATATGGTCTCTAATTTTTAGATCCAACTTTAAATTTTTTGCAAATTCTGAATTTTCATAAAAAGCTGTTGTTTTCCAGCCTTTGTTAACTCCTACCCTGAAACCTGTTGGATTGACCTTTTGTCCCATACTTTAATTTATAAATTATTTATCATTAAATTCTGATAGTCCAATCGTTATATGACTATTTCTTCGGAATATCCTGTGATACCTTCCCTTGGATACAGCCTTTCCTCTTTTAAGTGTGAAAGCCTCATCTACAAACACCTCACTGATTATAAGTTTCTTTGGATCAATATTTGCATTATGTTTTGCATTTGCCATTGCACTTTTTAAAACTTTATTGACAGCCTTGGCTGCTGTTTTATTTACAAATGCCAATTTTTCACTCATTTCCAATGCATTTTTACCTCGAATAATATCAACAATAAGTCGTACTTTTCTTGGTGCCATTCGAATGTTTTTTGCTACTGCGTATATTGTATTATCTTTTCTCATTTTTATAATGTTCTACCTGTTGAACCTGTTGATTTTGCAATCTTTCCTTTCTTGCTGTGACCAGTGAACTTTCTGGTTGGAGCAAATTCTCCAACCTTGTGTCCTACCATTGATTCAGTCACATAAATGTCTTGGAATGATTTTCCATTGTGTATAGAAAAAGTTACACCTATCATTTCTGGAGTTATAGAGCATGCTCTAGCCCATGTTTTGATTGGTTTTGAATTTTTTTCTGCTTTTGCTTTCTGGACTTTCATCAACAATTTTTCGTCAACAAATGGTCCTTTTTTTAATGATCTGCTCATTAA
>CAYSKC010000009.1:9449-12410 GCA_964431615.1 uncultured Candidatus Saccharibacteria bacterium | reverse complement strand
ATCATCTTTGGATTTGAAAATCTGAAGGTAGCATCAGGACAAGCTGTATCATAAGCATAGGAGCTAACTCCTCCCCCAACGAAAAATATCAAAATTACTACCCAAAATATGGATATAAATCTATAGATTTTTTTACTCATCGATTTTTTTTAAAATAAAAAAAATGATTCTTTGATATTATACTCTCATATTTATATCCAAAATTGAGCAATAAATCTTCCCGAAAATACGGACCGATTAATTGCATCCCAACTGGCAAACCTTCTTTTGTATATCCAGCATTTATCGATAATCCTGGAAGACCTGTCGGATTTAGCGTAACCGTGAAAGCATCGGCTAACCACATTTTCAAAGGATCGTCCATATTTTCACCGAATTTAAAGGCGGGGGTTGGCATAGTTGGTGTCAAAATTATATCCACTTCTGAAAGTGCTCTACTCAAATCCTTTTTGATAAGTGTTCTCACAGCCTGTGCTTTTTTATAGTACTGATCAGCATAACCTGCAGAAAGCGCAAAAGTTCCTATCATTATTCGTCTTTTTTCTTCATCCGAAAATCCAAGTCCCTTTGATGCTCGAATTATTTCAACCCAATTCCTACCTTTTTCTCTCGGACCATATCTCAATCCATCTAACCGAGCAAGATTTGCACTGGTTTCAGAAAGACCCACTAGATAATAAGCGGCAATGGCATATCTTGTATAAGGGAGTGAAATATCCACAATCTCACAACCAAGTTTTCGATACTTTTCAATTGCATCTTTTACTACCCTTCTGACTTCGTCATCCAATCCCTCACCAAAATATTCTTTGGGGACACCAATTTTTTTTCCAAGGATTTCATTATCCAAATTTTTTTCATAGTCTAGAACCTTTGACTTCGAAGTATTTGCGTCCTTTCCATCTCTTCCTGCAATAATTTTGAGAATAATTGCCAAATCATTTGAGTTTTTTGCCATAGGACCAACAGTATCATAACTTGATGCATAAGCCATGCATCCGTATCTTGAAACCCTTCCATAAGTCACCTTAAGTCCAGCAATACCACAAAAAGATGCTGGGCATCTGATTGAACCTCCCGTATCCTCGCCAATCGAAAATAATCCTCCTCCGTAGGTAACCGCCGCACCTGATCCTCCACTTGATCCACCAGGAACTCTTGAGGTGTCAATTGGATTTTTTGTTGGTCCATAACCGGAATATTCTGTTGATGTTCCAAATCCAAAGGGGTCACAGTTTGTTTTTCCAATCAAAATTGCTCCTGCATCATTTAATTTTTTATAGACAGTTGCATCGTATTGGGGTATATAATTTTCTAGAACTTTTGAGCCTCCAGTTGACTGAATTCCTTTTGTACAAAAGACGTCTTTGAGTGAAAAAGGAATCCCATCAAGAACTGACAAAGTTTTTTTATCCTTTCTTCTCTCATCACTTTCCTTGGCTTTCTGTGTTGCCAAATCTTTTGTAACGGTCAAAAAGGCGTGTATAGATGGTTCCATTTCCTCGATTCTTTTAAGACATGAATCAACAAGATCTACTGATGTGATCTCCCCCGATTCAAGTTTTTTTGAAGCCTCCGAAACTGTTAGTTTGTATAAGTCATTCATCTTATTTCAATAACTAATAATGATAATCTGCTTCCATATGTAAGTCCTAAACCTTAGAAATCAAACCAAACCTTGAGCCTTGAACCTAGTACTTAGCACTCAACACCCATCATTTCTTGCTGCTCGTTATTCGTTGCCCGTTTTTCGCTCATCATTCAACTACTCTTGGCACCACGAAGCACCCCTCAAATGACTTTGACCCAGACAAGACATCCTCTTGTGTCAAACTTTCTTTAACCACATCTTCTCTCCAAACATTCTTCAAATCTGTTTGTGAAATAAAATCACAACCTTCTATATTAACTTCATTGATAATTTCGACATATTCCAAAATTCCCGATAATTCCTTGGTGTATTTATCAATTTCATTGTCGGACAATTTGATCATGGCAAGATCAGCAATTTTTTGAATTAATTTTTCGTCAATTTTTTTCATTGCACCCATAAATAACAAAAAAATTTCCCTATGCGGGAAATTCAGTCTCAATACAACAACAGCCCGCGATGGGTTAGATAATTTGTTGGTTTTGAGCAAAAATATTTTTCATAACTTTTTGATTAGACCACAAAGTATTGGTATTGTCAATATTAAGAACCCATAATATAATTCAAGATCAAGATTTATATTCATGACAGTAAATGCTCTTATTGAAAACCCTTGTATTATAAATCCAATTCATGGAAAAAAAGAATCTACATCTAGTGATTTTCTAGGACGTTGGCAACAAACATTGATTCATGGACTAGTTGACTATTGTGGCATTTACATTATACCCATTACTCATTATGAAGGAAATGGATCATTAGATTTGGATATGCCTCGCACTTTTAGGGAAGCATTGGAGAACCCGGATTTATTAAAAGGATATACCAAAGGGACAAAAGGTAGAATACCCTACTTTTTAAAAGATTGGAAAACATCCTCAAATTCTTCAAGTCATTTTTTTCATGTAGGTAGCTATTTATATCCCCCTACAGGTTATATAAAACTTGATGAAGAACCAGAAGTTCCAGAAGTCCGGTATGGTTTACTGAGACCAAAGATGTCGGGTCAAGGCCACACTGGAAATGCTCTGAAGCTATATTTACAAGGCCTCGCTAAAACTGTCGATCATCCTGAAGTAGTCTGTGCATGGGTCGATCCAACACATAATCCAGCTTCACATCGTATTTTAGAAAAGAATGGTTTTTTTCCTGATAAAAGCACCCCAGCAAGACCCTCAATCTATGGTCCAGGAAGTAGGGCTATTATGATGACAAGAAATATTTAATGGAAAATATTTTTTTTCAAAATCTGTAGTCTTTAAATCTTTTTTAATACACGTTCAAACCAATTCATATACCACTTAGTGTCA
>CAYSKC010000009.1:1287-9424 GCA_964431615.1 uncultured Candidatus Saccharibacteria bacterium | reverse complement strand
TGCCCACACATAAGCTTGATAAACAAATCAATGAACTCAAAGCAGAAATCGAATGGCTTCGCAAAGAAAAAGAGTTGAGAAAACTTGAGACTGATAGACAAACCCTCGAAAAGGATATTGATTCAGATACAACTGATCACAATAAAAAAGATACAAAACAAAAAAAAACTAATTTTGTTCGTTTTGTTGCACTCATATTATTTTTGATAGCGTTTTTCACTGTTTTTCTTCCCCTTATCAGATCTTTCTTGAGTTATATCCAGAAAACTATTGAGATAAATGAAAGAGATCAAATTCGAAAAGAAATACTCTATGAAATTAAGGAAGCTGTGAATCTTGAATATTATAAAGATTCAATATATCCCAAAATGATAATCGACGAAGGTGAGATTAAGCTCTATGTCGATACAATGTACGATACTGAAGGTGAAATTGAAATTCATGGTCACATAATAAAAAAGATTAATATTTTGGAAAAAGGCTTTGAAAATTCTCTTTTTGGAAGAAGTGGATGTGAAAATTCAGAAAATCTCAATGCAACTGCAAATGTTTTTTGGATTTGCTATGACACAAATAACAAAGAGATTGGTGTTCTTCTCGAAAATAATAAAACCCCATTTTATATTGAAAATTTCTAAAATTTGATCTGATAAAATACTTCTACATAAAATCTTCCAATTTATTGAATGAAAAAGAATTTCGCCAAAGCAAAATTAAATAATTTGGTAAAAAAACTATTGATTATTATTTTTTCCGTTTTGTTTATTCTGATACTATCTCAAACCATCCGAATAATTTATTTTCAGGACAAGCATAGTAGTACCAAAATTTATGACCGAAAAGGAGTTCTTCTATACGAAGCACAAATTCCCGAAAAAGGCTATACAAATTACGTTGATTATGAAGAAATCAACCCATTGTTTTTTGAGGTTTTTGTCGAAATTGAAGATAGATATTTTTATTCAAATCTAGGTGTCGATATACCTAGAAATATCAAATGTATGTCCAATATTTTCCTTGAAGATAGAAACGTATGTGGGGCTAGTACCATCACCCAACAATACATAAAATTCTCACTCAATAATCGGAATAGAAACATTCCAAATAAAGTTGAAGAGTTTTTGGTTGCACCCATCATATCTATACTGCTTCCCAAGAACGAAATAATGACCAGATATCTCAATACAATATATTTTTCAAATATGCGATATGGAGTTGAATCCGCATCTCGTGGATATTTTGGAAAACCAAATACCGAACTTGATCTTGCTCAAGTCACCTATCTTTCTGCAATTCCGAATAGCCCTCTATACTTGGATCCTTACAAAAACCATGAAGACGTAAAAAAAAGACAGAAGTTGATACTTGATATTCTGGTATCTCGTGGACGTATTGAAAAGGTCGAAGCAGATGCTGCTTATTCAGAAGAAATAATTCTCAAAAATAATTCGGACAACATCATAGCTCCCCATTTTGTAATGATGTTTGATAAAGAAATTTTGGAAAAAGAAGAAATCCATTCGACAATAGACGCAACTCTTTACAAAGACACTTTGAGTATAGTGCAAGCTGAACTGGAAAAAATCAAAAATGAAAATGCTTCAAATGCAGGAGTTGTTGTACTAGATGCTAAAACTGGTGAAATACTGAGTCTTGTCGGAAGTAAAGATTTTTTTGACTACGAAAATGAAGGACAAGTAAACTCAGTTTTATCACTTAGAAATCCTGGATCAACTTTGAAACCATTTACATATGGAGTCAGTTTTGCTGATAATTTTAGTGCTGGAACCTTGATAGAAGACAAAAAACAAATAATACATGACTCAGATGGTAGTCAATATTTTCCTCAAAATTATGATGGAGGAGAACATGGATTTGTGTCAGTCAGAGATGCTTTAGCAAATTCATACAACATACCAGCAGTCATGACGCTCAAGACAATTGGGGTTGAAAAACTTCATATTATTGCTGATCAAATTGGTCTCGAAGAACTTCGTTCTCAAAATACTGACATAGCAGTAACTCTTGGTGGATGCAGTATTAGTTTACTTGATTTGGTTAACGCATATAGAATTTTTCCAAACGAAGGTAATTATCTGGGAGACCCAGTTATCCAGTTGAATACAAAAGAAGATAAACAAACTCCAAAAATTTTCGGTGAGTATTCTCAAGAGATTTCTTACATTATTTCGGACATTCTGTCAGATAATGATGCTAGACGCCCAAGCTTTGGATCACTCTCTGCCCTTTCTTTGCCTTTCAAAACATCCGCCAAAACAGGAACTTCTATGGATTTTAAGGACAGTTGGACTATTGGTTATACAAATGATTATGTTGTCGGTGTATGGGTTGGAAACAATGACAATTCTCCGATGCGAGGAGTTAGTGGAATCCAAGGTGCTGCTGAGATTTGGAATAGTGTGATGTTGGTAACACAGCAATACTACAATGAAAATTTCCCTGAAAAAATTAATTTTGTCCAAAGACCACAGAGAGTATCAAAAATTGATATTTGTAGTACAACGGGTGAAATATTTACGAGAAATTGTGAAGGATACCAAAGACAAGAATTATTTATTGAAGGTAAAACCCCAGACAATCCGGACATAAGAAAAAGACTAAATGTATTAGAACCAGATTCAATAGCAATAATTGATCCTTGGGATAACGACACTTATCTGATTGAAGACTCGGATTTTGTATCAATACCGATAGAATTTATAAGTAATTCTGAATTTGATAAATATATTTTGGTTGTGGATGGAAAAGATATTTTGGAAACCCAAAAACTGGGAAAAATATTTTGGGAATCTCAACTTGGAAGCCATATACTCCAAATTGATGGCTTGAAAGGAGAAAAAAGGGTTTTTGGCGACTCGATCACCGTAAATATTGAGAGGTAGGACATCAATTATGTATTGGTTTATCGATATCTGAGAGAGTATCAAAAATTCAGACTTTTATTATTGGGAATATTTTCCCAATATTTTCCTGTCACAAAAAGAATTATTCTTCGTCCTACATTCATATATGAGTTTGAATATTGTAAAATCGATTGTGTAAATTAGCCTCAAAATATTATATTTATTATCCTCTGATATATGGCAAAGACAGAAACTTCCACTTCTGAATATCCACAAAAGAAATCAATGTTTCAAAGTCAAATACCAAAGTTGAAGTTTTTGTGCCAAAAAATAATTCGATTTCTCCTTTTTCCCTATTTTCTTTTTGAAAAAATACTTCGAAAATTTGTATCTTTTCTACCCTCGAAAATTAAAAAAAAGTTTTATAAAATTCCTATACTTTTAAAAACTGGTCTCAAAATTGGATGTTTTGGATGTTTCATCTCTTTTCTGGTATTGTTTGTTGCTCTGATAATTTATGTGTTTTTACTCTTTTTTGGCAAACCTCTCAATCGAGAATACCAATATCTACCATCCGTAGATTCGGCATCTTTTTTCAATAACGAAACAGAAATCAAACCCGACGAAGTATTGAGACTTTCATTTATAAATGAACCAAATATTGAGGAACTCTCTGCTTATCTAAAATCTACACTTGGGGAAGAAATAGAAGTAAATGCCAGTGATACTTCAAAAACTGTTGACATTATCAAGAATGGTGGTTGGGATGTAGATCAAACATACACAATTTCTCTTCCAAGTGATGAAGTTACTTTTATGGAGACATCTTTTCTCCTTACCTTTAAAACAATAGAAAGCCCAAGAGTATCTATTACAAATTTTGAACAATATATATCCAAGGATGATGCCATACTCATCAGTTTTAACTCAGAAGTTTTTGAAAACGAAGGGTCACTTCCAAAAGACATGGTTTCTCTTACCCCTGGATTGATTGAAAAAGTTGAATCAATATCACCATCTACAATGAGAATAATCACAGGGACTCCATTCGAAGCTGGCATACCATATGAGCTTAGAATCAAACCTGACCAAATTGTAAATAAATATGGTTTGAGTATGAAAGAAGAATATATTGCAAATTTTATACCAGAAACACAAAATTCAGCCAATACATACGGTTCTTCACTTGTGTTGGATATGTATAGTGACATTACATATTCATCAAAAGATCCACTTGTAGTTGTGACAGTTCTTGACATCGACAAGGATAGTTTTCGAGAAAACACAAAGTTGAGAGTCAATCCAGACGATACAGAAATTCCAATTTCCATAAATTGGACTGTTGAATCATCAGAAAACCTCAAAACAAAATATGGTTTTTATGATTATTACTATTATTGGCAAGATAATGGAACACCAAGAACTGAGTATTCTGTTGCATATATACGACCAAGTGAACCATGGAAGAAGGATTGGGATTATCAACTAATAATAAATGAGAAACTCAAAGATATCAACGGAGAATTGATGAGAAGCCAATTTTCAAGAAGTATTCACGTACCCGGGGATTTCTTTTTTATTTCATCAAGTGAAAAAAATGGAGTTTTTGATGGAAAAGTAAATAATTATTATTATAACGATTTCGTAATTGAATTTTCAAATGAGTTGATTCTATCAGATGAAGAACTTCAAACCCTTGTGAAGATTAGTTCTCTAACTGGCAAAGTTGGAGAAATGTATAAACATGTTTATACATATTGGGACGGAAATATGATTCATATTGAAGCTGATTTCCGAGATGGCAATAGATATAAAGTAGAGATTTCTCCTGACCTTACTGATAAATATGGGAACAGATTGGGACAAAACATTTCCTTGGAGTTTGAAGCAAAAAATATAAGTCCAAATGCTTTGGTCAATATTTATGGGACGAGAGTGGCCTACATAGATAACAATGATAGCTACAAAATTTTACTTGAATCACTTAACTTACAAGATATAAAAATCGAACTTGCGAAAGTGACACCAGAACAATTTATGGACTTTATTGAGCAAGATTACTATCAAGGATATACAAAGAACTTGGATCCATTCAAAGAAGGTACTGTTCAAAAAAGTTGGGAAAAACATTTTGATAATTTTGATGACCCAAATGTCAGATATTCAATACTTCAGTTTCAGTATGACGTGGAAAACCTCAACGATGGATTGTACGTTCTTCGAGCTTATGATTCGTCAAATAGTTTTCGAGATTATAGACTGCTTTCGTTTTCGAAATATGCAACTTTATTCAAGAAAGCAGATAATCAGTTTGTGGTCTGGGCAAGTGATACCAATGATGGTATGCCATTTACAAACAAAGAATTGACCCTACAAAGAAGAGAAACCAAAATCAAGTCTATAACCGACTCTGATGGGATAGCAGAGTTTTCGGGTCTTGAAAATGACGAAGACACATATTCCTCAGGTAGTTATTATGTATACTCAAATGATGGAACAGTCTTTGTTTCTTCGCAATTCGATCAAGGAATGAGTAGTTATAGTTTTTTAGATAATTACTACGGATGGTACTCAACAGAAGTGTACTATGGTTATTTTGATCGTCCAGTTTACAAAGCTGGTCAGGAAGTAAACTTCAAAGTTTTTGGTAGAAAGAGAGTAAACAACGAACTAAACATGCTAGATGGTGCTTTCAAAGTCCGAATTGATGACGCACAAAACAATACAATTTATTCAAATGACTTGAATCAAAGTGAGTTTGGAACTGTGTCCGATACTTTTATTTTGGACAAAAATGCATTAGGAGGTCTTTATTACCTATATGTAAACGAATATTTTGTAGGAGGGTTTCGTGTGTCCGCATACAAACCACTTAATTTTAGTTTCAGATCAACTATAGATGAAAAGGAAGCCTACAAGATTGGAGATACTGTAAACGTTGATATCGATGCTTCCTACTATTTTGGAGAACCATTGAGTGATGCTGAAGTTCAAGTGAATTTATACATTCGAGACGCTTCAAGCTACTCTCTTTCTGACGTTGTAGGCAAAAAATATGGTCAGTATTATTCATTCCCTTCTCAAGTAAGCTATGAAGAATACGGGAATTACAATTCGAAACAAATTGGGAGTGCTACCATCAAAACAAATAGTGAAGGACATGCATCACTTTCTGTCCCAATAACATTGGAAGAAACTCTATCATATGGACCAGCAAAAACAATGTCAGTCGAAATCAAGATTACTGATAAGGTTGGTATGGAAGAATACAAAACACTCTACAAAACTCTTCTGCCAAAAGGGGGAACTATTGGAATTAGCAATTCAGACTACTCCGTCAATATCAATGATAAACAGAATATAACGGTAAACGGAATGCTATTTGATGAAAACTTTAATCCGGCTCCAAATAGACAAGTATTGGTAGAAGTAATCCGAGAAGATGATAGACAAATCAAGAAAAGAAGAGAAAATGGAGTCTACTACTGGGAGACGGTTACAGAAAGTCGGATAGTTAATTCCACCACAATGACAACAAATTCAAAAGGAGAAGTTTTATTTGAATACCTTCCAACTGAGGAGGGATACCATAAGGTCAAGATGAGTCTTGCATCAAATCCAAATATCAAACATTTAATCGGATTTTATGCTTATTCATATGGTGGATACTATTTCAATCACATGAATAATGCAAAAATTCAAATCTCAACTGACAAAGATGAGTACAAAGTTGGGGAAACTGCAAAAATCACACCTGAACTTCCAAGTACAAACTTTGTTGGTCTAGTTGCGGTTGAACGAGAAAAAATAATTGACTACAAAGTAGTCAGATTCAATGAAGATACAAATCTTCAACAGAGTATTACGGGAAATTTGCAACCAAATTTTTATTATTCTGTCTTTGCATTCACCCCCCACAACATGGGTGCTGATTTTCTGGATGTAAAAATGGGAATTGCTGAGATTCATGTAACTCCAACAAATAGAGATTTTGGATCGACAGCAACAACTGACAAAGAAATTTATTATCCACAGGAAACTGTTGAATTGAAAATTGATTCAAATTTAAATAAAGAAGTTGAATATATGGTCGCGGTAGTTGATAAAGCTGTTTTGGATCTATCAAAACTTACTGACAAAAAAGATATACAAACAGAACTTGTCAACACTTTCTGGGAAAACTGGGGATATAATGTGGACAATAATTCAAATCTCACTATTTATGAGAATAAACATGCAGAAGAAAAGTTTTGGGGAAATAAGGGAGGTTCCGGAGATGGTGGTTCTAGCGGTCCAGATCTTCAGATAGAAGATATTAGACGCGAATTCAAACCTGTTGCACTATGGATTCCTTCATTTGTCTCAAATAATGGTGATTATTCACTAGAATTTGATGTTCCAGATAATCTCACAACATGGACTATTGTCGCAATAGGCTTGACGAAAGAAACACAATTTAGCGTTGCAACAAAGGATATTCAGGTTGCTAACGATGTAAGCATTCTCTCCTCTATTCCAAGTTACATTTATGAAAATGATGAGGCAACTATCACATATGATGCCAGTTTCAAAAATGTAAATGAAGATGATTTATTTGGTGCAAAAATCGAAATTGAGGGAGGAGAAGTTCTCTGCAAAGGTGATTATTCTGATTCTTGTTATTTAGACATCAAGTCATCTGAGTTTCCTATCTCATATACACTCAAAGCAGATAGATCAGAAGAAATAATTGTACGTTTTGGGGTAACTAGAGGTGGAAAAACAATGGATGCAGAAGAAAGAAGTATCAAGGTCAATTCAAACTATGAAATACACTATGAATCACTTTTTGGTGATACACAACTTGAACCTACACAGATATATACATTTCCAGATTCTGAGAGTATAAATCCAAGGAAGGTCAAAGTCGTGCTCTCTGATAGTGTTGTTGGAAGTCTCGACAATATCAAAAATTACTTTATTGATTATCAAAACCAGTGTAGTGAGCAAACAGCATCAAAAATCCAGGCGTTGATACCATACATAGATGATCCAGAAGTGAAAAAAAATATTGAAGAAGGAATTCAAAGACTATATGAACTTCAAAACCTGGATGGAGGCTGGGGAATCTGGGAATATGACGAAAGTAGTCCCTATACATCTATTCATGCTTACGAGACACTCACAATGCTCAAGAGTGAAGGTGTTCCTATCGATGAAACTGTGCTTACAAAAGCTGAAGTCTTTGTTCGAGGTTTACTCAACCGAAGCGATCTTTCTGAAGACATAAAACC
>CAYSKC010000009.1:0-1256 GCA_964431615.1 uncultured Candidatus Saccharibacteria bacterium | reverse complement strand
GTTCTGGCTGACCAAAAGTCTTTCGATATTGCAGGTACAAACAACTACTACAATCTCAAGAGCAAAGATCTGCCTTTGATACACAAAGCCTATATTCTCAATACCTATGTCGAGTATCTAAACTCTGATTTTATTAATCCACCTGAGAGAGAAGACATCAAGAAAAGAATTGATAATTTGAACAAAGAAATAATTCTTCAAACAAGAACTGCCGAAGGAAAAGCCTACTGGCAAGACGATAGATATTTGAGTGGTTTTTATTATTATTACAATGATATTAAGACAACAGCAGTTATACTAGATGTATTTTTGGACATGAGAGGGGATGATCCAGCGCTAATTCCAGTAATCAACTATCTCAAATATGAGATTTCATACAATCAGGGAATGGGTACACAATCAAATCTTTATGCATTCAAAGCACTCAGAAAGGCAAAAGAGGTCTTCAAACTTGGACTTAGTGGAGCCCTCCCGATTGTCAACATAAATGGAAAATCTTATCCTTTTTTCAAAAGTGAAGGTGATACAAAAATACTTGAGGTAGAACTTTCTCCTGATACAAAAGAAATGGACTTGAAAGTTGAAAGCCTTACTGATTCTCTTGTTTTTTATCAAATTGATTTGGAATATGATGTACCCTTCGAAAATGTCAAATCCAAAGATAGAGGGCTTGCTATTGTTACGGAATACTTCGATATGAATGATAAGCCTCTTGAAATAGTTGATGGAATTGTTCAATTTGATATGGGAAAAACTTACAAAGCAAGAACGACAATCTTTGTGAAAGACAACATTACTCAGACAGAAATTCGGATTCCCACACCTGCTGGACTGAGAGTAATCGACTTTAATCTCAATACATCAAGTGATATCCTCTTTGAAAAGATGATGACTGATAATGAAAACTATAGATTCCTTGCAAATCTATCAATTAATGAAGAGGACGTTGTTTTCTACACAGGAGATATGACTTATAGAACTCAGATGCCAAGGGGCATACACACGTTTACGTATTATGTCAGAGCAAGTTATAGAGGAAAATATGAAACAAATGGGGAATGGATGAAAGAAATGTATCTGCCTGGAAGAGGTGCTTGGCAGAAACCAGTGAAAATTGAAGTAAGTTAGTTTTACAAGGGATCAATATATTTAACCCGCCGATCTTTCGGCGGGTTTTTTTGTGTTTGACGAAAGGAAATTAATAAACTTCCCACGACCTTACGGTCGGGGTGTTAGTTTTTACAAGCAAGCCTACC
>CAYSKC010000008.1:11023-12518 GCA_964431615.1 uncultured Candidatus Saccharibacteria bacterium | reverse complement strand
GCACCAACATTAGCTTCTACACTAAATTCACGTTTCATACGATCAACTAAAACGTCTAAGTGTAATTCACCCATACCAGCGATAACTGTTTGACCAGTTTCATGATCAGTATGAACTTTGAATGTTGGATCTTCTTTTGTTAGTTTTGCAAGAGCTAGACCCAATTTTTCTTGGTCTGATTTCGTTTTTGGTTCTATTGCAAGAGATACAACAGTTTCTGGAAACTTAATGCTCTCCAAGAGTATTGGGCTTTCCTCATCACAAACCGTATGACCCGTGATAGCATCTTTTGTCCCCACAAGAGCTGCAATATCTCCAGCCCTTATTTCTACTATATCTTCTCTTGCATTTGCATGCATCATCAAAATTCTCCCGACACGTTCTTTCTGACCTGTTGATGAATTATATAGGTATACGCCAGCTTTCAGTTTACCAGAATAGACTCTAATAAATGATAAAGAACCAACATGTGGATCCATAGCAACTTTGAAAATCAAACCACTAAATTGTTCATCTTCAGAAATTTTTCGTGTAATAATCCCCTTGGTTTTTGGATCATAACCAGCTACTTCACCCAAAAATTCAAGCATCTTGCCTTCGTTCTCAGGATCCTCAACAGCGTAGACTTTTTGAAGAGGGGATGGCAAAAATCTGACAACTGCATCCAAAAGGCTTTTTGTATCAGCCATTCTAGAATCTCCTCCCAAAACTGGAAAAACTTTTCTTGCCAATGTATGTATTCTGAGAGCAGTATAAATTTCATCTACCTCCAAAACACCATCACCAAGGTACTTTTCCATCAATTTATCATCGGCATCGGCAATTTTATCTATAAGTTCTTGATGCAACTCTTCACATCTGGTTTTGATATCTTCTGGGATCTCTATTTCTTTGAATGTTTGCTTTTCTTCATCTTCATATTCATAAGCCTTCATAGTAATCAAATCAACATGACCTCGAAGTTCATGCTCCCTACCAATTGGGTATTGAATAGCAACGGCATTGTCATTGAGTTCCTTTTGTATTGCTGCAAGTGACATCTCAAAATCACCACCAACAAGATTGAGTTTGTTTACAAAACACAACCTTGGTACATTGTATTTATCTGCCTGATACCATACCTTGCTTGACTGTGGCTCAACTCCCATCTTGCCATCAAATATTACTACTGCTCCATCAAGTACTCTAAGAGACCTTTCTACCTCTGCAGTAAAATCGACATGTCCTGGAGTATCAATAATATTTATTCGATACAAAACATCATTTAGTGACCAAAAACATGTTGTAGCTGCTGATTGTATCGTAATACCTCTTTCTTGTTCCTGTTTCATGAAATCCATAGTAGCCGCACCATCGTGCACCTCTCCAATCTTGTGTTTCTTCCCAGTAAAGAAAAGAATTCTTTCGGTAGTTGTTGTTTTTCCCGCATCAACATGTGCGATTATTCCAATATTTCTATAATAGACAAGTTTTTCTTTATTTACAGAGTTGGGAT